>JAQXIP010000115.1 GCA_029007845.1 Clostridiales bacterium | reverse complement strand
CGCATGTGTCAGGAGAATATAGTCAATCTCGGATTCCGCTACCGGAATCGGCTGATTTTCAAATACATCGGTCCCCTGCTCCATTCCGCAGTCAATCAACAGATTCTTACCACATGCCTGTAAAAAATGACAGCTTCCGGTCACTTCATGATCTGCCCCAATAAAATTCAGTCTCATAAGAATTCCCCCTTTGTATCCCAATCCAGATCGTTTGACTCTAGTATCATTATATTATACCTTATCACTCTTTACAATCACTTTCCTTCCTGCTGATACAAATAGGGTAACAGTTCGGCCGTGACGAACGCACAGCCGCCGAAAGCTCGCAGAATATCAGGTACCATAAAATATCCCCTTTGAACACGTCGGCACTTGGTTTTGCGTTTTTTGCAAAACCTTAGTACCGCTACGTGTTCAATGGAGCGAAAGCGGGTATTTCAGGGCACCTGATATTCTGCGAGCTTGCGGCGGCTGTGCGCTCATCACGGCTGAACGGTTACGTCAAAAGTTACCTTTCTTCGGTAACACTTGATAATTTTGCCTCAATTATGATAAAATAGGAAGGAGTAGTTTATTCAGACTAACGAAAATGATTAAGAAGGGATTCAGAAGAATGAAAAATATCTATATCCGCTCCGGTATGTCCCCTTTGGACAGCTTTACACCAGCCCAGATTCTGTTGAAGAATTCCATTGGCACCAATGTGGGTAATCTTCTCTATGTCTACGGAATTCTCCGTACCATCACACAAGAAGATACCACCATTACTTCGAATTATTATTCTGCCCGTATGGAAGACGCAGATATGATTAATGAAACGTATGATTGTTTTATTATTCCGCTGGCAGATGCATTCCGCAATGATTTTGTATATGAATTACGCAACCTTACCCGCCTCGTACGGAAACTGAAAATACCTTGCTATATTATCGGTGTTGGTCTTCGTGCGCCATACGAAGCTGATTTCAGCGAGGGCTTCCCATTTGACAAAGATGTAAAAGAATTTGTCAGTGCCGTATTGGAGAAGTCTGCAATTGTCGGTGTCCGCGGTCAGATTACTTCTGATTATCTGACTCATCTTGGATTCAAGGAAGGAACTGACCATATGGTGATTGGATGCCCGTCTATGTATACATTCGGGCCGGAACTAACCATCCGCAACACCAATATCACACGGGAATCCAGAGTATGCTTCAATACATCCGTTACCACTCCGGATAATATCCACGAATTTATCAACCGGACGATTAAAGAATTCCCGGATTACCAGTTTGTGCCACAGGTATTAAGCGAACTGCGGTTACTGTACACAGGTTCTCCTTATATGAATAAAGGAAATGCGCTCTATCCTTGCGAGATTACCGATGAGGTGTATAATGGCAAGCATTGCCAGTTCTTTATTAATATACCGACATGGCTTGATTATTTAAAAAATGCTGATTTCAGCTTTGGTTCCCGTCTCCACGGCAACATTGCAGCAACTCTTTCCGGCACACCGTCTATCCTGTTTCCTAAGGATGCCCGGGTACGCGAGCTGGCAGAATATCATCATCTCACAAGTGTACCTTGCCATGAGATTAACGAGAGAACCAGTATCTGGGATTTAATTGAGAAAGCTGATTTCCATGACGTATCCCGTTATCAGGAAGAGAATTTCAACCGTTTCTTGAAATTCCTGGAAATGAACGATATCGACCACATCTACAAAGACGGCAAGGCACCGGATCAGGTACCGCTGGACGTGATGATGAGCCAGGTAGAGATGAAACCTCCGGTTACCTCGATCGCTGCCTGCTCACTAGAAGAGATGAATGCCCGCTGGAAAGCGTTTTATCCGGGTCACGACAAGAAAATCCGTGATCTGAATAAGCAGAAAAAGGATCTTCAGCAGGAGATCGCTGCGTTAAAGCTGGAACAAATCAGTCCATTTACAAGAGTAGGAAATAAGATAATTAATTCGGTAAAAAAGGTCGTAAAAAAATAATTCTTTCATAAAAGAAACCCGCAGGAACGTTTCCTATTCGTTCCTGCGGGTTTCTTTTTTATCTACCAGCCAATGGCCTTTCTCTTTTCTAAAATACGTTCTCTTGCGCCCTCTGCGCTTGGTTTTACAATGCTGGAGGTTCCTGCCACAAACACTCTGGAGCCCTGTTCATACACCAGCTTGCTGTTTTCAATGGACATATTTCCATCGGTCTCAATAAATACATCCTGATATCCCCGGTCATCCAGATATTTTCTTAACCGTCCAACCTTCGGAATGGTGCTTTTTACAATTGCCTGACCGGCAAACCCCGGGTTCACACACATGTTCAGCACACCGCCCACATAATCCAGGCTTTCTTCCAGCATATAGATCGGTGTTCCAGGATTAAGTGCCACCATTGGTGTAGCTCCCTTATCTGCCACATACTGAAGACATCTGTTAATATGGGTTGCACTCTCGTAGTGGATTGCCACCTGATCTCCCGGTTCTATATCAAACCATTTAATCTTCTCTTCCGGATATTCCACCATAAAATGGAAATCGAACGGAATATCTGTGAGCCTGCGCAGCTGTTTTACATAATCGGTACCTACTGTATAGTTTGGCGCAAAGACTCCATCAATAATATCGACATGGAGATAATCCACTTTTTCTTCGTTGAACACCTTCACATAATCTAACAACTGGTCAATACTGACACACATCATGGAAACTGATATTTTACCTTTTTCCTGCTGCACGTTTCTACCTCTCTCTTTCTTCTTGTTATTCCGGATCCTTTCCAAGAATAATCTGATCTATCACACGATCGGTTGCTTTTCCATCGGTATACGTAAAGTTCTTGCGGATAAACGCATCCAATGCTTCTTTAGAATAATCATCTTTCCCGATCGTGTCAAGCAGTTCGTCAAAATTCTTTATAATTTTGCCCGGCACAATGTCTTCATAAGTCTCATAGAAGTCCCTGGTGGATACATACATGTTGCGGTCAAATGCATAGAAATACATTGGCCGGCGAAGCAGGGAGAATTCATAGATAATGGATGAATAATCCGTAATCAGCACGTCTACAATGAAAAGCAGATCATTTACCTCGCGGTAAGAAGCAGCATCAATAATATAGTCTTTATACTCTTCCGGAATCTGCACCTTCTCACGGACAAACGGATGCATCTTTATTAACAGAAGAGAACCCTCTTCTTTCAGCTTTTTGCCCCATTTTTTCAAATCAATCCGGTCAAATGGGAAATACGCATTTACTGCATTATCCCCGCGGAATGTAGGCGCATACATGTAAACCTTCTTCGCTGTTTTTGTCTGTGGAAAAGTCTCATGCAGCTGTTCCACCATATTTTTCTTATATTCCTCATCAAAGAAAATATCGGTTCTTGGAATTCCAACCGGATAAAACTTGCTCTCATCAATTCCGAATGCCTCGGCATGATGACGGAGTGAATGCTCTGAGCTTACCGGAACTGCTGTATAGCATTTGTGTACCCTTGTATTCAGCGGAGGTGCTCCCGGCTTATCCATCCGCTCCAGTCCAAGTGCCTTAAAGGCTCCACAGGCGTGCCATACCTGAATAATCTTTACCCCTTTTGCAAAGTTCACCTGATAGATATCCGGATAGTAATCATCAATTAATATAATATCGCTCGTAGCCAGAAGATAAGCAAAACGAATTTTCTTAAAAATGCCTCTTTTCTCGGTTATATTGGCTTTGAAATCGAACCGGAACTTAAACTGTTTATCCAGCCCCCGCTCAATCATTCTCTTATAGATGAACTCCTCGTTTCCTCCAATCTCCGCACGGGAACCAGAGGCGAACAATATTTTATTTCCCTTTTTCTTAACCACTTTGTTAAAGAAATTAAACAGGGAGACAAAAACAAACCCTTTTATCTCATGAAGATGCTTTTTCCGTTTTGCCTTCCATGCCCGGAAGTTCCTTTTCATATAAAAATCCTGTTTTGGCGGGATCGCTGCACGGATCCGGAGAATATATTCCTCAGTATCCAGATCCAGAATGGAAAAACCATGGAAATAATGTCCCTGGTTTCTATGAATCCGCACATTTGCAGGATTATCCGGTTCCATGTTTAACTCGCCCTCAAAGCGTTCGGACAATGTGGCATGGTATTTTTGCTGCTTGTCATCCTCAACGGTCAGATAATAATTTCCGGAA
Organism: Clostridiales bacterium; assembly: GCA_029007845.1. Taxonomy (GTDB): domain Bacteria; phylum Bacillota; class Clostridia; order Lachnospirales; family Lachnospiraceae; genus SUG1228. The sequence continues at coordinate 5,126 of JAQXIP010000115.1, read as the reverse complement.
ACCATAGGTGATTCATTATTGACGCTTAACACATTCATGGTCACCCGGAAATGGTCTCCTTCCACATCATAATGCTGTGGAACGATAGATGTCTGGCTTTCCTCACAGCGAAAGTATAATTTTGTTTTCTTCCCTTTAAAGTTAACCAGTCTTCCTTCCAGATGAAGAATAATCCGCTTAAATTCGATTTTGTCAATTACTACACTACACTGCTGCATCTTTTCTTCACTCCTGTGCTTCATCCTGAACGAACATTACTTTTAAAGTGAATTCGTTTCTGTCTTTTAATACCGCAAATGCCTTTTCATGTTCTTCCATCGGGAATTTGTGGGTAACAAAACGGCCGAAATCAAAATCGCTGTTTTTCAGAATCTCCATTGCCTTCGCCCAGTCGTTCACCCTGCTATTATAGCTGGAGTTCCAGGAGCCTTTTACGGTAATCTGTTTTCTCAAAATAGACCAATAAACATTTTTCGGAAGTACGAGATCATCCGTTGGATTTCCGACTAAAAGAACCGTTCCCAGTGCGCCCGCCAGGCTGATGGATGTCTCAATGGAGGCATTGGAGCCAACTGCTTCAATCACCACATCAAATCCATCCTGGCCAATGAGTTCTTTCATGTCATCCGTCAATGTCTTACTACTGGTATTCAAGGTCTGGAAACCTAATTGACCGGCATAAGCCACTTTATTTTCCGAGCGGGCACAGACTACCACATCTGCTTTTTTATCCCTTGCAAATGCTGCAATTAAAAAGCCGATCGTTCCGGTTCCCACGACTGCTACTTTCTGGCCTTCCTTTATTGCTGCCAGATCCACCGCATGAAGGCTTACGGCTGCCGGTTCACATAATGCGGCAGCTGTGTAGGATATAGAGTCATCAAACGGCACCAGATTCCATACCGGTACCACCAGGTATTCTGCAAAACCACCGTCACATCTGGAACCAAAATAGCTGTAACTGCTGCACTGCGCATATTCTTCCAGTTCACAGGCCTTACATTTCCGGCATGGAAGCAGTGGAAATACACAGGTCTTACGTCCAAGCAGGGCTTCGTCTACTTCGTCCCCTACCGCTACAATCTGACCGGAAAACTCATGTCCCGGAATCGTTGGAAAATGATAGGTTCCATTTACAAAGATTCTCGGAATATCGCTGGAACAGATTCCACATGCCTTTATTTTTACTAACACCGTTCCCGGCTCGAGTTTTGGCACATCAACTTCGTCCAGGGTCAATTTTGCCACATCATGAAGCACTAACGCTTTCATTTTTTCTGGTATGTCAATTAATGATTTCATGTTATACCTCTCTATTTTTCTAAAATGCTTTTCACAATAATCAAGTCACTGTCCGTCGTAATCTTAAAGTTAATGGCATCGCCCTCAATCATATGAATCGGCTTATTGTTAAAGGTGCAGATCTGGGACGTTCCTGTGATGACCTTCTTCTGCTCCTCAGTCAGCTGGTTTTCCAGTTCGATTAACATCTTTAAGTTGAAGCTGTCCGGTGCCTGTCCGTGAAATACGATTGAACGGTCCGGAATCTCGCTTACTACTTCTTTATCAACAGAGTGAAGGATGGTATCACTTGCCGGCAGTGCAGTAACAACTGCGCCGTACTGAATCGCTGCATCAATGCTGTCATTCAGGATTTTTTCCGTCACAAACGGACGTACGGAATCATGGATTACAATGATATCCTCTTCATGGATACCGTTTTCTTTCTCAATGGCATCGGTTACGTTATGAATGGTATCAATCCGCTCCTTACCCCCAAGAATAATCCGCACCTGATCTTTCTGCGGGATATATTTTTCCACCATTTCCTGCATGTAATCATAATAATCTTTATGCACTGCAACATACAGATAATCAAAACGGTTCACCGCGAACATGTGCTCCATTGTATAGATAATAATGGGCTTGTCATTCATGAGAATGAACTGCTTTGGTATCTTTGAACTTTTAATTCTTGTTCCGCTCCCTCCAGCTAACAGTGCGCCGTAAATCATTGATATTCCTCCTTATCACATGGACATTTTACCTAATTTTTACACATCATGACACATTATTATATCATATCTGTTTTTCTATAACAAGTACCCCCCGGAAGCAGTTCGGGCAGTTCGTAACAGTTCAGCCGTAACGAGCGCACAGCCGGAGAAAGCATGCAGAATATCAGGTATCATGAAATACCCGCTTTCGCTCCTTTGAACACGTAGCGGTACTAAGGTTTTGCAAAAAACGCAAAACCAAGTGCCGACGTGTTCAAAGGGATATTTCATGATACCTGATATTCTGCATGCTTTCAGCGGCTGTGCGCTCGTTACGGCTGAACTGTTACGGTAGTTCTTGTGATGCAAAAAAACACCAGGGACGTAAGATCTTCTGGTGCTTCTGGATTATGCGGATAACAGGACTTGAACCTGCACGGTCTCCCACTAGAACCTAAATCTAGCGCGTCTGCCAATTCCGCCATATCCGCGAAAAAAATAAAAATGAGACATCGGGGATTCGAACCCCGGACAACTTGATTAAAAGTCAAGTGCTCTACCAACTGAGCTAATATCCCATATTATCAATTATATGAAATTATACAACTGGACCGGCTGGATTCGAACCAGCGAATGCAGGGATCAAAACCCTGAGCCTTACCGCTTGGCGACGGCCCAATGTCATACCTTATACAACAAACCGGAAAGCATACAACTTGTCGGCAGCATGTTTCCCGGTAAGATATCAGGGTGGATACAGGGATTCGAACCCTGGGCCTCCAGAGCCACAATCTGGCGCGCTAACCAGCTGCGCTATACCCACCATATTGATAAAACAGCTATGACAGTCATAAACCGTCTTATGAAACCAAACGTGCCACAAGGGATTCGAACCCCCGACCCACGGCTTAGAAGGCCGTTGCTCTATCCAACTGAGCTAGTGACACGTATCTCATTCACAAAACAAGACAAAGAAGATTCTTTGTCCCATTTGGCTGAATGAAGCGGGTGATGGGAATCGAACCCACGTATCTAGCTTGGAAGGCTAGTGTTCTACCATTGAACTACACCCGCATAATTAAATAAATATGAAGTTAATTATCATCTCTGATAAATCGGGGTGACAGGATTCGAACCTGCGACCTCTTGATCCCAAATCAAGCACTCTAGCCAAACTGAGCCACACCCCGTCACCTTTACGACACGATTCTCTTTTTCGTCTCATTTATTTTTCTCTCATGTCGTGACGCAAGTAAGATTATATTAGAGATTGATGAAAATGTCAATACTTTTTTTAAACTTTTTTGAAATTTTGTATTTTTCTTATTAAACCAACTTTCTCTTACAGGTATTTCACCCTGCAAATTGGTTCTCCGCCCGGCTCACATTCAATCGTTATATAGCTTGGGCGATGGCCTTCCTGGCGAGGCAGCGAAATACTGCCTGGGTTTAACGTAATCATCCCCCCTTGATAGTCGATCACCGGGACATGGATATGTCCAAAGATTACGATATCTGCCCCCTCCCGTCTTGCAGCTTCCCGCAGCATCTCATAGCCATATTCCAGATGATACCGGTGTCCGTGGGTCAGAAACGCTTTATGGGCACCGATCTGAACCGTGAGATCCTGGTTCAACGGGCTGAAAAAATCGTTGTTCCCACGAACCATGGCAATCGTGCAGTTTACATGCTGCTGGATAAAACGTTCGGAGCCTTCTAAGTCACCAAGATGGAGAAACATATCAAACGGTTCTTCTGCCTTGATTGCCTCCTCGAGATAATTGTCTCTTCCATGTGAATCGCTTACAACTAATACTTTCATCTTTTCCCTTCCCTTTTGTACTATTCTTTCCTTCTGCTGCAAATTCCGCCGGCAGAATTACATCATAAGTTTCTTTTTCATATCACGAAGTGCTTTCCCACGGTGGCTGATTTCATTTTTCTGCTCTGGAGACAGCTCTGCTGTGGTACAGCCATATTCCGGAACGTAAAAAATCGGATCATAGCCAAATCCATTTTGTCCTGATATTTCATGCGCAATCACCCCTTCGATGGTGCCACGGGTGGTATAAGTGCTGCCATCCGGCATCACACAGGCAATGACACAGACAAATCTCGCTGTGCGCTGCTCTTCTGCAGCATCCGCCAGCTGATCGATAATATACTGGTTCTTGATATCATAAGAAGTGTCTTCTCCAAGAAACCGGGCAGAAAAAACACCAGGCTTTTTATCCATATAATCTACTTCCAATCCAGAATCATCTGCAAGAACGATCCCACCGGTTTCCTTCCATACCGCCTTTGCTTTGATCAGGGCATTTTCCTCAAAGGTAGAACCATTTTCTTCAATCTCTACATGAACCCCTGCATCTTTCATTGATACAATTTCATAATCCGGAAGATCCAATATCATACGGATTTCCTTCATTTTTCCTTCATTTCCTGTTGCAAATACAATTCTATTCATTTTCCATTTCCTCCAGTATTTTTATGATTCCATGATAGAGCCCTTTTGCTGCCCTTTTCTGACCTTTCCGGCTTAATAAAAGCTTCTGGTCTCCGCCATTTAAAAAGCCAGCTTCTACAAGAGCGGCAGGCATTTGAGCCTTTCTTATAATCTCGATCTGCTCCCCGTTCACCAATCCTCTGTTTTTGATTCCCAGTTCATTTGATACACAGTCTGACAAAACCTCTGAAAGCTGTCTGGATGTAAGAATAGATGCTTCCTGCTTCTCCTCCTTGTCGGATGGCATGTACATCACCTCTGTGCCGGTTGCACTCTCTCCACTGTTACAATGAATGCTCACAAACAGATCCGCTTTGGCCTGATTCGCCATCAAAACCCTCTGTTCCCTGGAGATTTCCTCGTCCTGGGTACGGGTACAGATAACCTGAACCGTATCTTCTTTTTCCAGATAAGAAACAAGATATTGCAAAATCTGAAGATTCACATCAGCTTCTGTGAACGATGCGCCCTCCGGATCCGTGCCCACATCTTTCCCACCATGCCCTGCATCTAATACAACGACTTTCTTTTGTGCATTTTCGGATGACAGGGACTCGTCCATCTTCCCAGCAGCCGAAGTCCGGGCGGCTTTTGCATTATTTTTCTGCTGTACATAAATTCCA
>JAQXIP010000114.1 GCA_029007845.1 Clostridiales bacterium | reverse complement strand
TACAAGGTAAGAGTAAAAGCTTACCGCATGGTAAATGGCAAGAAGCAATACATGGGAGAAACGATGGATTTATTTACAGTGGGAAGCAAGCACAAATCCTACACGAACGTTTCCAAGGTAACTCCTAAGAACACAACCATTACCCTAACTGTAGGTAAAACGAAAAAGGTAACCACTACCCTTACCAAAGCAAATCAAAAGAAAAAGCTTATTCCTGCAAAATACGTAGCATCAAGACGCTATTTCGTAGAAGACAGCACCATCGTAAAGGTAGACCAAAAAGGCAACCTGACCGGCCTTAAGAAAGGAAAAACCACCCTATACATTAAGGCAGCGAACGGAGCCACCGCAAAGGTCACCGTTACAGTAAAATAAAGAAATAAAATTGTGTTTATTATAAAAATCCGTTATACGAATGGCAAGACTATTCGTGTAACGGATTTTTTTGTAAGAATGGAGGAGTTATAGGAAACGAAAAGTCGCGATTGGAATCCAGAGCTTTGATAAAGTAATCGAAGCCAATCTAATTGCAAAAGGAATCCCAGCCGACCATATTCGCAAATACGGTTTTGCCTTTGAAGGGAAAAAGGTGCTGATAGGATGAGCCCCCTGAAAGGGCGCGATGTTTAATGGGTGGAACAGCCAATTTGCAGATGCGTCTACTCTCCGTAGGTTCAAAATAGAGGAACATGGTGTTATGATTACTTCGGAGGTGGAAAAATTGAATCAATATGTTACAGGTGCAGTGATTAGAGAACTGCGGGAAAAAAGCAAAATGACCCAGTTACAATTAGCAGATAAGCTGGGAGTGAGTGACAAGACCATTTCGAAGTGGGAGACTGCTAAAGGATATCCGGATATCACATTGCTTGAGCCGATAGCAGAAGCATTTTCTGTATCGGTTGCAGAATTGATCTCTGGTAATGCTGTCTATAATTCAAATATATCTGCGAATATGTTGAAATCAAAATTCTATGTTTGTCCAATCTGTGGAAATGTGATTCATAGTATGGGAGAAGCAGTCATTCATTGCCATGGTGTTCTTATGACGGCAGCGGAACCGGAAAAAACGGACGAAAACCATAAGATATTCATTGAGCGGATAGAGGATGAGTATTATGTTCGCATAGAGCATGATATGAAAAAAAATCATTATATATCTTTTATTGCTGCGCAGTCTGTTGACAGATTACAGATGGTAAAGCTGTATCCGGAGGAAAATGCAGAGACACGATTTAAGCTAAGCGGAGTAAAAAGAATTCTATTCTACTGTAACCGGGATGGTTTTTTCTATGTAGAACCTGTGAAAGGAATTGACGATAAAGAAAGTGGCTATGATGATTCCTGGGAGAGAAAAGAATTAGAGAAAGCTGCTAAAATTTTATTCGGATAAGGGGGGGAAGCATCTATGGATCATATGACTGCTAAGGTAAGCTGCTTTGCCAGAGCATATCACTATAAAAATAATCGTGTACATATATTTAAGGACAGTGCAGCAAAGTTGCTTCTGGGAAGTGATTACGAACAAATTGCACAAAATATGATGAATGGAATCGGGTTTTTTCTTCCTGATTTTACTGGGACAAGGGAAGAAGGATTAAGACTGATTGTAGATAAACAACTGTCGCCCTCCGTACTTGGAAGAAGTGCTTTCTGTGAAAAAATGCTGGAGAGGGAGAAAAATCGTGGATGTAAACAATATATGATATTTGCATCCGGATATGACACATATTCATTGAGAAATGCAGATCAAGCCCTTTCTGTTTTTGAGATGGATTTGCCAGAGCTTCTTACCGATAAGATTGAGCGAATAAAGAGAACTGGCATAAAAACAGATGCGGTTTTTGTTTCCTGTAACCTGGCAGAGAGGACATGGAAAGAAAAATTGCTTCAGGAAGGATATATGTCAACGAAGAAATCATTTGGAAGCCTGTTAGGAATCAGCTATTATCTCAGGAAAGAAGAATTCAGATCTCTTCTTCAAGCGGTAAGTGAATTAATGGTGGATGGTTCGGTCATCTGCTTTGATTATCCATCGAAGGAGGAAAGCAAGGAAACAAAGGCAAATCAGATGCTCGCTATGGGAGCCGGCGAACAGATGAAAGCACTTTACGATGATTCAGAGTTAGAAGAATTATTGTCCGATTGTGGATTTGAAATCACGGTACATTTGAATCATGAAGAGATGACGACACAGTATTTTGATGATTACAATAATTGCAATAGTGAATATGCAATAAAAGCACCAGTTGGTGTTGGTTATGTTCTGGCAGAAAGGAAAACAGACCGGTAATTGTATTTTTGTGAGGCGGTGATGGGCTTCTCCGTATACATGCATCTGCGGTATCAGTGCGAATAATACTATACTTCAAAGCTATCCCTCCTGCAGCATTGAACGTAAATCATCAAATGTAGTATTAATCGGTAATACACGTCCGTTTTTCACATCGTCCTCTGCCTCAGAAAGAATTTCTAATAATTCAATTCGAGCTTTCATATTCTTATATTCTTCATAAGAAAGTGATACGGTATCACCTCGTCCGTTAACTGTAATAATTACTGCTTCTTTATTTTCTTTACAGAGCTTTGAAATATCGTTGTAGTGATTCCGCAAATCAGCTGATGGTCTTATGGTTTCTTGTAATGACAACATAGTCTTCACCTCCGCACATATTATATGCAAATCATATCATAATATGTCTAGATTCTCAATAGATGACAGGTTCTCTTATGCCGTTGCCGCTTTGTGCCATTTGCACGCGTGAACTGTAACAGCTGCAGTTCAGCCAAGAATTTTCTTGACATAATTTCCCGGATACGGTAAGATGCAAGTAAACACTTGCAAACGGAGCGGAACTTTATGTATGATGAAACCCAATTAAAAATTATGGATGCCACAATGTCGCTAATTATTGATAAGGGGTATTCCGGGGCAACTACTAAGGATATTGCAAAACTTGCCGGGGTCAATGAAAGCACCATCTTTAGACGGTTTAACGGAAAAAAAGAAATCGTGATAGCTGCCATGGGACTGCCGAAGTGGAATCCCGGATTATCAGAGAGCGACTTCACCTATACCGGAGATTTAGAAGAGGATCTGATTTCCTTTTCCAGGATTTATATGAGCAAGGTAACACCGCAGATGGTAAAGGTGTCAATTGGTCTTAGGTCAGCAGAACTGCAAGGTGCGGCGCTGCCCGGAATTATGAAGGTTCCTATGGTATTCAAAAAAGTATTGGTGAACTACTTTACGGAAATGATTGCAAAAGGAAATATGCGCGATTGTAATGTTGAGAGTGTTTCGTTACAGTTTATAGCCATGAATTTTGGATTTGTATTTCTGGATGCTTCCTTTGGCAGGAAATTGGTTGGTGTTTCAAAGAAGGAATATATAAAGAACAGTATTGAAATATTTGTAACAGGTATTTGTCAATGATGCGGGCCGAATTGCTACAGATAAATAGTTTTTTGTTTTAGCGTGCTGAATGATTCGTCAGCACGTAAAAAATAAGCTGGATGCAAGTAGACACTTGCGAAAAGAAGGGGAGAGAGAATGAGAGTAAGACAAATAAAAATTGAATTTCATGTTACCAAGGAAATCAAACGATTCGTGTATGTATATCTCATTGAAACGGAGGAAGGGTGCGTCTTGATTGACTCCGGTGTTGCGGGTAGTGAGACGATGATTGAAAAGGTTATTTTGGAAAGTGGTCGCCAGCCCGCCCAGGTCAAAGCTGTCTTTCTGACACATGCCCATCCGGATCATATTGGTACTGCCAATTATTTTCGGGAGAAATATGGAGCAAAGATATATGCCAGCGAAGGGGAACGTGCATGGATAGAGGATATCGATTTGCAGTTTGCGAGGCGTCCAATACCGAATTTCTATAATCTGGCAGGGAAATCCACAATGGTGGATCAGGTTGTGAAAGATGGTGATAAAATATATCTGTCAGAAGGCATACATATGGATGTGATTGGAACTCCGGGACATTCTGCTGATGAAGTGTCCTACCGTATTGGAGAGGTGGCATTTATAGGGGATGCAGTGCCGGTAAGAGGAGTTATTCCGATTTTTATTAATTTGGATAACACAAAATCTTCCCTGGCAATTCTGGAAAAGTTGTCTGGCATGGAAATATTTTATCCTGCATGGGATCAAACATATTCTGCAGAAATGATGAGAGATAAAATCCAGGATGCAAAAGAAATTATAAATGAGCTGGAAAAAATCGTTTGTGAGTTGGATCGTGGCATGGAGTTATCCACGTTAGTCGAGCTGGTTTGTGAAAGGTTGCATATGCCCATGTGGAAGGCAAATCCGCTGTTTGCCAGAACCATAGAATGCTGCAGGAGGAAATAGTTATGGAATGTTATTTTATTGTGGATACATATATTGATGAAAGGAAGGGCAGAGGATTATATGATGATTACATCCGAAAAGTGAAACCGATTATCGAGAGCTTCGGTGGGGAATATTTAGTGCGGACGGAAAAGATTACGTCACTTCATCCAAAAAGAAATCCCCAGCGGGTCATAATGATCAGATTTCCGTCCAGACAAGCGTTAGATGCCTGTTTTGCATCGGAGGAATATCAGAAAATCATGAACGAGAGAATGAGCAGCGTGGATGCCAGGGCATTAATTGTGGAATGATTCCTTTGCGAAATAAGTCCGTCTTTAAAGCTGACATACATTTTGAACCAATACCATTACCACACATTTCTCCATTTTCGTCAAATCCAAAAGCTGTTCTACCATATTGGATAAACCCTGCCAATTTACAATCAAGATATGCTCCTACGGTTGTTAGATCCGAAAACAAGGTTCTGCCTTCTCCGTCAATATCATAAAGATAAGACTTTTCCCAAGTATCAAACTCCACTTCATAATGATATGGAAAAGGAAGATGAATCATATAATCATATATTTCTCTTGTATCCACTACATGTTTCAATTCAAATCTCATTTCACGTCCTCCGCGAATCCTTATTTTAGTACTTTTCATTATAACCGAAAAAATAGTTCAGGTAAATATAGCAGCAGGTTATGCAGCAGGTTATGTAGCAGGTTATGAGCTGAACTGGTACATTTTTTCCTTGTCAGAGTTCGGGAAAGCATATAAAATGTTTAGTAAAAGCGGATACCATTATACAAATAAATGTAAAGAGAAGGATATGTGTCATTATGAAGAATTTGATGGAATTATGTTATGGCAGACCGGAGTCTGATGTGGATAGAGAAGAAAAAGAAGTTCGGGTATATGATTTACTGGATCAATTGGCTATTACATACGAGAGAGTGGATCATGAGCCTGCGAATACTATGGAAGCCTGTAAGGAAATAGATAAAATTCTGACTCCTGCAGTTATTTGCAAAAATCTGTTTTTATGTAATTCTCAGCAGACTAAATTTTATTTGTTAATGATAAGAGGAGATAAGAAGTTTAAGACAAAAGATATATCAAAGCAGATTAATAGTGCCAGGCTTTCTTTTGCACCGGCAGAGAAAATGCAGGAATACCTTGACCTTACACCGGGTTCCGTAAGTGTTATGGGACTCATGAATGACAGGGACAGACAAGTGCAGCTTTTAGTGGATGAGGATGTATTGCATTCAGAATTTTTTGGCTGTCATCCATGTGTGAATACGTCAAGCCTGCGTATTAGGACGAAGGATGTCTTTGAAACATTTCTGCAGGCAGTGAATCATGACTATATAGCTGTTCAATTACCGGAATACCAAAAAAGCGCTACTGGCATGGAAGTGTGAATCTTATGCTGGCCTATCATTGATAAGGCAGTGCCATTTTATGAAAAGATTGGGATGGAAAAAGCGGAGCACGTGATGCAGTATATGATTGCGGATTTGAATCACTGCAATAGGAGTGGCTTCACAGAACTGGAGGTGTTGATGATATATGGGAAGATGGGATCCGTGGAGAGGCTGCCATAGGTGCAGTGAAGGATGTAAGTTCTGCTATATCCACAAGGGCGATGCAAAACGTGGGATTGATACGAATGCAATTGTTCGAAATGATAATTTTTACCGATTAATTGCAAAGAAGAAAAATGGTGAATACAAGACCGCTTCCGGTTTGATTTATCTATGCTTTTCCAGTGATTTTTTACTTGAAGACGCAGATGAGTGGAGGGGCGAATGCTGGAAGATTATTCGTGAAAGATCCGATTGTACCTTTTTGTTCCTTACAAAGAGAATAGAACGATTTATGCAGTGTATACCAGAGGACTGGGGCAATGGTTACGATAATGTGATTGTCTGCTGTACGATTGAAAATCAGGTGAACGCAGACAAGAGACTGACGGTTTTTCAAAGCCTTCCAATCAAACATAAGCAGATCACTGCGCAGCCACTGATTGAGGCAATTGATATTGAAAAATATCTGGATGGGATTGAGGCAGTGGTTGTTGGCGGTGAATCGGATTCCAATGCCAGAGTATTAGATTATGACTGGGTACTGGATATCAGAGAACAGTGTATCAGGCAAAATGTCTCTTTTCAGTTCAGACAGTGCGGCACACATTTCATAAAGGATGGAAAACAGTATACTTTACGAGTCAAAGACCTTTGCAGCCAGGCAAGGCGTGCGGGGATTGACTATGAACGGGTTTGAGTATATTTTTTGTTACTGTTTTTTGAAGCCCAGTGTCTGTAATAAGCACCATCCTTAGAATTCATAATCAATACAAGCCCTATCCGTTCTTACGGTTTTAATAAAATCGCCAAAGGCTACATGTCTTGGGTCTTTCTGATAAGAATTTAAGTCTTGTATAGAGTTAAAATCAAAAATCAATGAAATCTCATAATTACTCTCAGGTGCATCCTTTGAGTTGGAAACAACCTCAAATCTCTGTAGTTCAGGGATTTCCTTTAATGTTTGAACACGTTCTAATGCTTCCTTTAAAGCTGCTTCTTTTCCATCTTTTTTTAATTTAAACATACATATATGTCTTATCATAGCTTTCACCGTACCTTTCTTTTTTATCAATGATGTACTGGTAGTACAACGTTTCTTAAAAATCATGTTTTACGGGTCACAATGTCATACTTTTTCATGCAAGCATGAAACGTATGACATTGTGACCCTAGCATCATCATATTTTATATTTTTCAAGACTAACAGGAGCTCCATATTCATTATACAAAATAAATGATTCTGGAAAATCAATTAATTTTATATTAATAAAATCCTCAGTTGTATAGAATTTTTCGTCATGTTCAGGATCATATTTTTTCTCTTCATTAACAAAAATTATTGTACCTTCCATAGATTTTTCCACATCAAGACAATTATCACATGGTGCATCAAAGTTGATTACCGCAATATGTAATTTAACATTTTCTTTTTCATCTTTTGCTAAATAGAACTCATCACATAAAGGTAACTTTTCTTTTTGTCCAAATTCAATTGATTCATTAATATATTCTTTAAGAATTTTCCTATCAATTTTATATTTCCATGCTGAAAAATGAGAGAATAACGATTTAAATAATCCCACAATGACCTTCCTTTTCTTTGTTGCTTAATAAAAGAATAACATCTTCCTGCTTAATTAGCAAGCGGATTTATAATCCATGTGAGACTCCATGTTAAGCAGTGATTCATGATTGCAACTAATTTTACATAGACAATGACACTTGAAAATGATTAAGGATTCCATTGACTATTGTAGCAAATAAGTACCGGCTAAAACAAGTACTAAAACAAGTATAGTGTTTCAAGGGTTTTTAAATTCTTTTATTCGTGCTATAATAAACTTAGTATTGCGGTTGGACAAGGAGGTTTTGACTTATGAAAAGTAAAAGCAAAGAAAGAGTATCATTGATTCATTCCATTTCAGCAAAACTGATGTTTCTTGTTATCCTGGTTGAGATAATAGCGGTGATTGCCAGTCTGATTGAGGTGAAAGTAAGAGCCGGAAATGAAATGACAATGGTTTATGAAGAATATCTTATGAGTACTGCAGAGAATCTGGCAGATGTAATTAGCAGAACGCCGGAAGGAAATGAGGCGGCACAAGAGTATAAAAATATACTGCAGAACGTGAAAATTAAGGGATTGTCTACGGCATATGGCTATCTGGTTGATGGGGATGGAACCATTCTCTATCATCCAACGGCGGAGAAAATTGGACAGCCTGTTGAAAATAAAGAGATTCTTAAAGTAGTTGATCAGGTGAAATCAGGCGAAACACCAAAAGACAGCATCGTTCTGTATGAGTTTAAAGGGGAATGGAAGTATGCGGCGTACTCTGTTACCAATAATCAGAAGATTGTAGTAGTGACAGCAGATGAGAAAGAAGTAAAAGCACCGATTAGCCGGGTAGTAAGGGGAATTGCAAGATTATCGGTTATCACTCTGATTCTCTGCCTGATTGTCGGATACATCATCAGCCAGTTTATCAGCAGACCAATCCGCAATCTTACTTCCATTATCCAGGATACCGCAAACCTGGATTTTCGTCATAATCCGTTAAGCGTTCAGGTATGTAAGAGAAAAGACGAGACAGGTCTGATGGCAAGAGAAGTTCATAATATGCGGGAAAATCTGAGGAAAATGATTACGAATATCAGTCAGGCCAGTGACCGGATTACGGAGAATATGGGCGGACTTCAGCAAAGTACCCATACCATTAATCAAATGTGCTCGGATAATTCAGCTACAAGTGAAGAACTGGCAGCTGGCATGCAGGAGACTTCTGCAACAACGGAGACCATTAATGAAAATGTCGGTATGATCAAACAGGGCGCAGAAGATATTAACAGCCGGACAAAAAAAGGGGAAAAAACATCCGAAGAAGTAATGGTACGTGCGAAAAAGCTGCGGGATAAGACGGTTATTGCAAGTACCAAAACGATGGAAATGTATGAACATGTAAAGGATAAAGCTGAACTGGCTATGGAGGGTTCCAAGTCTGTTGCCAAGATTCATGAACTCACAGATACGATTATGGAGATCTCAGCCCAGACAAGCCTGCTGGCACTGAACGCATCCATTGAAGCGGCAAGAGCCGGAGAGGCAGGACATGGTTTTGCTGTTGTTGCAACCGAGATTGGAAGTCTTGCTGAACAGACATCAAAGGCAATTACGGATATCGGAGGAATTGTTTCTGAAGTCGACGAAGCGGTTGCCAATATGTCAGAATGTCTGGAAGAAACTACCGATTTCCTGGAGAATACCGTAATAACGGAATATAAAGAATTTGAGCAGGTAAGTGAGCAGTATGAGGATGATGCAGATGTATTTAAAACGAATATGACAAGCATCAGTTCCTCGATGAACCAGCTGGCATCCGCCATTGAAACGATTGCCCAGGCATTAGGAGGCATCAACGATACGATTGGAGAATCGACAGTGGGAATTACAGATATTGCAGAAAATACCAGTAATATGGTGGCTAAGACAGGAGCCAGCAACGATATGGTAGCAGAATGCTATGAGTGTGTTGAGAACCTGAAAGAGGTTGTCAAACAATTCGTGTTGGAGTAAAAACAGGGGATACATAAAATAGGTATTTATAAGTAACTGTTCAGCCGTAACAAGCGCACAGCCGCCGGAAGCACGCAGAATAGCAGGTACCATGAAATACCCGCTTTCGCTCCATTGAACACGTAGCGGTACTAAGGTTTTGCAAAAAACGCAAAACCAAGTGCCGACGTGTTCAAAGGGATATTTCAGGGCACCTGATATTCTGCGA
>JAQXIP010000113.1 GCA_029007845.1 Clostridiales bacterium | reverse complement strand
CAAAATATGGCTCACCATTAATAGACATTGTGCGGACAGAGCCAAATTCCGCATTATTAAAAACCTGTAATTCGCTCATCTGAATTACCTCCTGTAATTTATTTGAGGTTGACCCTCTACCTTGTAGCCTTGGGAGAGGGTTCGATTGGACAGTTTTATAAAAATTCCTGAAATTTTTTCTTTGCTCTTTGCAGACGTTTATAGACGGTATCTCTCTTTTCGCCTGTGGTAGCTGCATATTCTTCCGGGGTCATATCATCTAAACACACAGCAATGATGACTTCTGCAAACTCAGGCTTTAACACGGTACGGAGTTTTTTGCACAGTGCCTCGTACTCGTACTGACGGTTACGTTCCTCTTCCTGCGAGTAATCTCCAACAGTGTCCAAGCCATCACTTTCATCAGCATCCTCATTTTCTTTACGAAATGATTTATTTATGTTTCCACGATGACGATGTTCTTTGTGCCAGTTATTATAAAGAGGCTTGTTAACCTCTTCATCCATAATGGTTTGGGCATCTCTGCGTTCAACAGTCTCATCATCCTCTGCTGCACTAAGGCGTCTTTGATAGTCCAGTTCAATCATCACAGTACATTCCTCATCAGGAACATCAATCTCCACAGTGATAGGATCCTTGTTTTCGTTGTAGTTCTCATACTTGACTTTGATTTTCATGATTTGTCCTTTCCGCCCAGTTGGGTGGCGGCAAGGATACAAAAAGAGCCGACGTGGTGATGTACGCCGACTCTGATACCGGAAATGGGCATGACAAAGCACGGTGGGTACATCTTTGGTCAGTCCACGGCTAAACCGTGAATAGACTCTTGATGTATCCCGCCGCCTTAAGGTCGACCACTTCGGGCATTGGAATAATTTTTTATTTGAACAATTTTTGCTGTTCGTTAGTTAATTGTAGCTGAAATAATCCTCAAACACTCGGACATGGGATGTCTGATCATAACTGCTACAACAAACAAAAAAAAGCCACGAACAACGGAATTTAATTCCGCCGTTCATGGCTCAATTTTATTTCATAAAGGACTACTACCGCATTGAGTAACCCATCTTAAAAACTTTGCTTATTCTGTTTTCACAAATTTCTCAAGTCCAAGGGACTTCATTCTTTCAGCATCAGCATCTGAGCAAACTTCATAAAACTGTTGGTAAGTTAATGTATCATTGCTTTTATCAAGGAAGTATATCAACAAAAAATCCCTGCAATATTTTTCACTAACATACACCTCAAAATCAACTCTCATGCCACTGCCAATAATGCCGTCATCTTTTTCATAAAATTCATTAATCTGCCTTGCCACCTCTTCTGCAACGCAATCCTCAATATCTCTTCTATCTACAAGAAATTCTCGGAACATATTCAAAACATTAATTCCTTCTGACCACATATGAAATTTTAGTTTGCTTTTTAATTCGCCATTTAGATTATGAACTACTTTTTCAGCAAAACGGCATCCTATATCCATAGCTAAATCCCTACTTGTTATAGAGCGAGCAACAAAATGATATATAACTGAATTTACAAATTCCAAGTCATCTAGATTTCTGTATGAATAGATAATGCTCTTTATTTCATAGATTATCGATTCAATTTCACGTTTCTTCTGAATTAATTCAAATGCCCCAAAATTAACCGCTGTACGGTTTTCCAACTTCTTTATCCATGCTTGTAATACAACAGCATCAGCTGTTTTAGGATTCTTTACCGCAGTCATTAAAGAACGATATTTATTGTTATAACCATAATAATCATTTGAAACCTTATCACCGTTTTTCTTATTATCAATAAGCTCCTGCATAATTATCACAAGCATATCCAACGAAATACCCTTACTAAAATCAGCGCCCTTATATTTTTCTATCCACGATGCTACAGTTTTTGCTTTATCTGCAGCATATAAGTAATGTTTGATATCGTCAACATCAATATCTTTACCATAAGATATAAGAGCTAATGCCAGTTCAGCCCCTGGATCCTCATTCTTATTTTGTAGCCTCTCTTTAATTAAGGTAAGAAACTCCCATTTAACTTCACAGTTTTCGTATCTCTTGAAAATTTCAATATACTCTGTATCAGGTGGCGAAGTTAAACATATTTCATAATTTAGACGAATCCTATCATTCTCATTGCATAATAATCTATGACACGCCAATAAATTAAAGAAAGCAGGTAGAACCTTTTCCGGCTTAGATAAGTGGATAACATCGTGATTTTTAAGTTTATCTAACACCTTTTCTTTAAGAAACCGATGTATCCTATCTAATTCTTTTAGGGCGTCCTCTGGATGTTCCAAGGCACTATCATTGATTACATAATCAAAAACTTTGTCTGTCACATACTCCCAATATGCATTTATTTCTTCTAAGCGAACTTCACGTTCATTGGCATCCACTACGGCACTTTTTATGGAAGCATACAACTTATCAAAGTGTTCTCCATATACACTGAACGGAGTATATTCGCTTGGCACATTTGAAAGGCGCGGTTTTGCCAAGATATCCGTAATCTGTACCCTGTAGTTATCGGATACAACCTTAGTTTTAGGATCCCCATACTTTTCAATATAGAATAACAGCTTTAAAACTTTGAACATATCAAATCGTTCTGCATTATCGGTTCCAGCTATACCACTGATATCAAAACCTAACACAGACTTCAATTTATCTACCAATCCTGAGCCATCACTGTTAGTGAACTTATCTCTAATCGTATCCTCGTCAATATATTCTCCTGGATGAGAAGCCTCAAATTCATATACCAGTTCCATATATAAAGAATGCCATGAAACAGAACAACCTTCTTTATATGTCTTATCAATATCAAATCGTCCCATTTCGCACCTCCCTTTATCAAAGTAACCGGACATGGGATGTCCGGTTACAAAAAAATATTTTTTAAGAAACTCGATTTAATTTGCCTAATGGCTTTAAATTCTGCGCAATGAGCATGTCGTTACATTCGTTAATACTCATATGATAACAAGAATTCAACAAAAACTGATACATGATATGCTGCTCTGTCATCATGAAATTTTTACCTGATGCTCGAATCAGACACCCACTTAACACGGGTGGAAGTTTCATGCCGATACATAGCTGCACAACAGTTTCGATTGATACATTATCCGGTTCACTATTCCGCAAACGCTGAATGGTCTTTTCACTCATATCCGCAGCCTCTGCCAGTTCTTCTTCAGTCATTTCTGACCACCCTATAAGAGCATCTAGGGCTCCCGAGAAATTCATAGGAAGTTTCCGGGCTATTGCCAAGAGGTCAGCATTATAGTCTTTTATCATCTGCACCTGGTTTGCGGCATTCTTGCTCTTTGCAGAATAATGTGCCTCAAAAGTAATTTCAGAGGATTTATCTCTATTAAGGAAACACTCGGTATGATAATGCTCTGAAACCGAAGTCTTCATTGTGAGATTGAAAACCAAGCAACACTCATCCATATGATTTCTAGCATAGTGCGTTAGGCTTGTATTTCCGAATAAATCCTTTTCGACATACAGAGGCGTATTCAGAACAAAGTGAGAATCAACGAAAATGTATTCATTATCAGCTATTACGGCTGCCAACGCAGTATTGAATTTTGATTCGACAATGGCATCCCTAGCTGAGATGGAAAATGTCTGATTAGGTGCAAGGAACCCCTTGGAAGCTTTATGTGGCTTTACATATTTTCCATCAACAAAAATGAAGGCTCCTGCGGCTTCTTCATATCCAGCATCCATCATGCGGATTTTTGCGGCTAACCTAGAAACGCCAAAGGTAAGTACCAGTTCATCAATAATCGGCTCGATAATATCTATCATATCGTAAGCATGCGTTTCCTTGCGATACTTACTGATAAGCTGATTTACTTTCTTTTTGAACATAGTAATTGGCATCTGAATTCTTGGAGCAAGTGCATTTGCCTGCCATTCCATCCATTCAATTGCGTCACGCTTATTTCCAGCTATCCCTCCCACAACGCGACACCCGATATTAGATAACTCATTATCATACAATCTTGCAAGGGCAAATGCTTTTTTATGTTTATCCCAATGCACACACTCATGCACAATTGTATTATTGGTAGCGCCAAGAACCATCAAGAATGCTGCTTTTTTATCTACCAGTATGGTTTTTGCCGGGATGGTTACCTTATACATTGCGTCCGCGTCTTCGTCATAAAGTTCAGTCTCACAATCATAAAAGAAACTGCGTCCAAAGATAGAGCCATCTTTCGTGATATTTTCGTACCTTATGGTCAGTCCCATTCCTGCTGCCAGTTCTGTCGGATCAATCCACATTGGCTCCAACAGTGCTTTTTTGTAATGTTCTCGTAGGAACTGTTCAGCAATATCATCTAACTGATTTTTGTTCATCACCGGAACCAGAGAATCATCCATCGGATTTCGAACAAGGTTTTTTCCATCATACCTCGATACCTGTAGAATCTCAAAATCGTCCAGATTCTTGTCCAAGTCACCTCTGCAATGAATCATTATCCATACGATGTTCTCATCATAATCATCGTAGTGGTAATCACCCTCGTGGGTTTCAAACCATATCGACACAGCCACATCAAAGTGTATCTCCATGCCAGGCTTGTCCTCGACCCACACATGTTCTACTTTAACATCGGATATTTCTGTTTCTCCGGCGCGGTGGATTCGCCTAACCTCAATATTAAAGGAATCAAGATTATCCCGAAGGAAGATTTCAGAAGCCAACCAAAAATCATTATCAAATCTCTTTTTTATATATTCAGTAAACGAACGCTGTTCTACCATCTGTTTTCCCCCTCGGAAAAATCACCGTTCACAGTAATCACTTTCATAAAATTCAACGTAATTTTTGAGCGAAGTTTTCAACTGTGAAATACCTGCTGTATTGGTTGGAAGATTGATCTCCTTACCGAATTCTTTTCTTGCACTAACCGAAAGCCTTGAAAGAATTTCCTCACACTTATCCCTTTCATACTCATCATCGATATCTATTTCAATCTGCCAAATATCTGAAAAAGCTTTTTCAACTCTTCTAACCCTAGATATATTATCCGATGCTTGATGGCTGTCCTTTCCCTTGACTTCAATTAGCCAAGATCGAAATCTTGAAGACTGCATTGTTCCCCCTCCATAAAATCATTATTAATGTGATACCCAATGTTTATCATTTTTTCGACAATGATGTCTATTAGTTTTGGTGGCACACTCTCTCCAAGAACCTGGGCAAACATACTATTAGTAATCAGTTTTCCATTTACTTGGAAATCATAATCATATTCCGCAACTGTTTGAATAACAAGAGCCTCATAAATTGACAAGACTCTTGTTTGATCTGGATGCACCTTATTATCAGAAGCTTCATAAATAAAATTTTGCGTAATTGCTGTCGCAGGTTCATCCCATTTCATTCTCCTATATGCCGAATGAAATCCTTTTAATAATCGTCTTTGACCTGTTTTTTTATCTATGACAGATGGACGAGGTAGCAACTCTCCACATTTCTCACAATATATTGGAGTCTCCGTGTTCGAGTGCCAAATGCCATCCGTTTGTTTATCGATATGCATTCCATTAAACTGATATCCACAAGCCGGATTTACACACTGATTATTATAGGCAGTGTTTCCTTCTGGTGTATTAGACATCCACCAATACTTTTCAGGATTCATAATAGGAACGAAATGATACTTATTAAACTCAAGATTTGAGTTGCGACCTTCTACAGCGTCTAATGCTGGAAATGAACCAATCGCATCTCTCAATGTACATATAGGTCTTTTATCCTTATTTACTAAAATATTACCGTACTGATTAAAATACATTATTCCCTCAGGATCTCGAGTAAACACGGTTATTAGTCTCTTTCGTGTTTGAGGTATTCCGTAATCAGCACATGTTGCAACCATTGCCTCACCACTATACTCTGGACCAAGGCGTTTTCTAACATAATCAATAATGTTAATAAACTCCCCATTTTCATCATCAATTATTGTGTTACGCATATTGGGGACGTTTTCCATTAAAAGCCATCTCGGTCTCAGTTTTGTGACTATATCCATTGTCGGAATAATCAACCTATTTCTTTCATCAATCTTCGGTTTGATTCCTTGTCTAATACCCTTGAGCAATGTACCTGCTCCATTTGATGACATTCCCTGACACGGAGGTGTTGCATAAACCAAAAACAACTCATCGCTACTTTTGTATTTCTCATATGTGTCGCAGATTAAGTCCTTGGTTTTCCAAATATCACCAGTAATACATTCTGTGCCTGGGTAGTTGTTTTTATATAAAGTATGCCTATCTGCCAAGAGTTCGCTACTAACAACAATTCTTATATCATGAGCTTTGAGTCCTAACTCCCCAATTCCAGCAGACGAAAACAAACTAACTGCTTCTTTCATATTCTCTCCTTAAAAAAGATATTGTGTAAATTACACTTTTGAAGTATAATTGACTTTATCACGTCAACATTCATTATACCGTAACTAGCCATTAATCTCAAGTAATATTCTCTCCAAGTGTGATGGTGTTGATGATTAGGAGGGACAATAATGTATAGAATACTAAATACACAACCTATTGAGCTGTCGAATATCTCTATTAGTACTGAAGATATTCTTGCAGCAATAAATTCTACAAACCAGAAACTGCGTTCCATAGCCGATCACGCAAAAGAACTGTCTCTAAATATTTTCGAGATTTTGGACTTAAGAACTTTGAGCGGTGCAGTAGGAGAAACATTTGTTGGCGAAATGACTCGGACTGTTCCCGCATTGAGAAAAAATCCTTCCATTGATGGATATCCCGATTTAGTTCAGTGTGCAACCCCTGAAATGATTACTTATTTTGAAACATACGCGAGCCAAGACTCAAAAGAATCTTTTCGGTATGGCGGCATTGAAGTGAAAAACACTTTTGGATACAAAAAAACCGGCATAGATTTATTCGACGGAGAACAGAGAATCGGGCGTATCAACAAAAGGCTGGAGTGGAAAGCACATCACCAAAAAACAAATGACCTTTTAGGTTTATATTCAGATTACATCAATGGCTATCCAACTATTGTTGCAGCTTTCTATTCTGATCAGTTGGTTCCCGAAGACTGGTCTGTTCGTGCCGAACCTAAAGGTGACAGTGCTATGACCTCCTTTTCAACTCTGCTAATACCTGGCTACAAAAAAATGTTGTCAGGAATTAGATGTTGCCTTGATGACACTCGTTATTTAGAATTATTCGATTTGGAGGTTTAGAATGAAATTTCTTGACTTAAATAAAAAAATACAAATCAGGGAAGAAATCATCACTTCTGCTGAACTGATAGAAGCCGCAACCGCAACAAATTCTTACATAAAGAGTCTTGTATCCGCCTTTAACGAACTCGGATTCGATATTTTCTACTCCTTAGGGCAAAGAAATATTAGTGGATTTGTTGGTGAGATATTCAAACATATTTTAGCCGCAAAACACGAAGGTTTTGTTGCAAATCCTCACCCTGATGGACGTCCAGATATATTATCCGTAGATACTAAAGAGATTCAAGATTACTATGAAAACTGTTTTATTACAGTTAATGAACGCTCTGTTCCCATTAAGGATTTATTCACTCCCTTTAAGTACGGTGGACTGGAAGTAAAATGTAGCATTGGATCATCTGGAAAGCCTCAAAACACACGTTACATTCAAGATCATGGTCACACCTTCGATCTCTATGAGCCGCGAGTAGGATACCTTAATGGTATTACCTGGTGGGCACATCATAGTAGTTCTTCAAACCTTCTCGGACTATACTATGACTATTATGAAAAAGAAAATGGCATTCCTCAAATACTTGCGGCAATGTACTCAACCTTAACTGAGACCGACTGGTATAAAGTGTCAACAGGAAACCCCCAAAATAAAAAGACAAGTAATACTAGCTTGAACAAAAGTGGTTTACAAAAAATGAAAAACAACTGTTTATTTTGTTGTTCCGATGATGAATATATTGCACAGTTAAAAGCAATCAAAATAGCTATTTGATTCAAACGGCTGAGTCATGAATCAGACTCGGCCGTTTCATATTGCTGCAATATGTTATTACATATCAAATTGATTAAACGTGGGGGAACACTCTCACCAATCACCTGGCATATTGTGTTACGTGTAACTGCTTTACCAGAAACAGAAAACGAATAATTATAATCCGCTATTGTTTGAATAATCATAGCCTCATACAAAGACAATACTCTATTTTGTGTTGGATGTATTTTTTTATCAGAAGCAATGGACTGCATTTTCTGGGTCAATGTTGGGGCTGGTTTATCCCATTCCATTCGCCTATAGGCTGTATCAAATCCTCGTATTAATCGCCTTTTACCTGTTTTTGAATCAAGCATCGTTGGTCTAGGAAGAAGTTCACCACATTTTTCGCAGTAAATCGGTGTACTCTTGTTTGATTGATGTATACCATCATCATAATTACTACCGTGTACTGGATTCCCTTGGAACATACACTTCGGATTACAACACTGATTATTAAAGGCAGTACTACCCTCTGGGGTGTTTTCAATCCAAACCAGCTTTTCATCCTCGATTATCGGAACAGTATGATACTTATTGAAACTCAAAAGTTCATTTTTCCCGAACTCTGCAGATAACGGTGGTAATTGACCAATAGCATCTCGCAATGTAACCCATCTTTTCGTGAACAAAGAACCATCTTCTGAATGCGTTCTTGGAGGTAAAAATGACCCAGTTTTCTTCAAAAGTTTTTTCCCTTCTATGTCGCGAGTAAAGATAGTAATTAGTCTTTTTCGCATCTGAGGAATCCCGTAGTCTGCACAATTTACAACCTCTGCCTTTCCGACATATTTATCACCAAGTTCTCTATGGATATACTCGATAATATTTATATAATTTCCATCTTCATCAGATATTACAGTTTGGTCCATTGTAGGAACATTCTCAAGCAATAACCAATGTGGACATAACTGCTTAACAATTTCTATTGTTGGAATAATTAACCTATTTCTTGGATCTTCCTTTGCGCGCCTTCCTTCCCGAACCTCACGTAGAAGCTTACCTGCCCCATTTGATGACATTCCTTGACATGGAGGTGTCGCATAAATAAGAAATGGTTCCTCATCAGAGCGTTCCGACCAAGCATGGATAATGTCCTCTTTTTTCTCCCAAATGTCTCCGCAGATATTATTCACTGAAGGAAAGTTCTCAGCATATAAATCGCATCTATTTTTCAATAATTCGTTACTCACCAAGATAGATAATCCGGCAGCCTCAATCCCTAATTCCCCTATACCAGCTGATGAAAAAAGACTCAAGACAGTTTTTTTCTTCTCCATTGTTACTCCTCTTTTTCATCAGTGTGTATTTTCATCACCAACGCATTTTCACTCGGGTTATAAAAAATATCAAAAAGTGTTTTTCCTTTTTCTGCATTGATATTTGAAAGAATTGCTTTAGGCATTCTAATACGCATATCCCGTTGTAAAATATAGGTATCTAGATAGATATTATTATTCTCCACTTCTTCAGCCTCCTTTTTAGTCCGATTATAAACTATTTTTAGTCTAATATCAACCCGTTCGTTATTTCTATGTCTAGTCCATATTTTATATTAGCAAATCAGTTGTACAAAAAAAGATTACAAACTATGCTTAGCAATCATTATGTTGCCTTCCGGTCTTGATCTCTGTGATGTACTGCGATATAATAAATTTTAAGTATACCAAAAGGAAGTGAGCATATGCGAAACAAAATAGACAGCCGAATCCCACGATACAATAAGTTAATAATGCCTGCCTTTATCGCTTTAAAAGAACTTGGTGGGTCTGGAACCAACGATGAAATTCTCAACCAGGTAATCAAAGATTTAAACATTCCGGATGAAGTGGCTGATATTACGCATATGGGAAAGGTTAACCAGAGCGAGCTGTCTTATCAGTTAGCTTGGGCCAGAACCTATCTTTCCAAATATGGGGTAATTCAAAACAGCGCTCGTTCTGTATGGTCTATCACTCCCGACTTCGTTGGTGTAGATATACTTGATGAGAGAGAAATTGTAGCTTCTGTTGTAAAGAAGAATGCAGAAAAACGAAACAAGACCGCAACCGTAACCACAACAGAAGATATTCCAGAAGATGATGACCCTACTAATGATGATGAAGAATTTCCAGATGAAATAAAGCCTTGGAAAGAAAAACTTGCAGAAATCCTTCAAACTATGGATCCATACGGATTTGAAAGATTAACTCAACGAGTTCTTCGTGAATGTGGTTTCTCACAGGTTGAGGTTACAAAGAAATCTGGAGATGGTGGCATCGATGGAACGGGCAAACTTAAAATTAACGGTATTTTCAGTTTCAATGTTGCATTCCAATGCAAACGATACAGTGGTGTTGTCGGAGCGCCGGATATCAGAGATTTCCGTGGTTCTCTTACAACAAACATTGAAAAAGGCCTCTTTATTACAACTGGCACCTTTTCAAAGGCTGCCCGTGAAGAAGCCTGCAGTCCTGGTAAACAACAGATTGACCTCTTGGACGGCGAAGAATTCATCAACAAGCTTACCGAATATGAAATTGGAGTACATCCAATAACTACTTACACTATCGATGAAGAGTTCTTCAAGAAAATATAGGATTTAGCTGATTACTTTACGGTGGTCAGCTTTTTTATATTCCTATCAACTCAACCCTACGCATAGTCATTCTGTCAACTCGACCCTATTTTTCGGCGGTGGATATGTTTCCACAAAACAAAAAACGAGCATCCAAGCAGCCCACTACAGAGCGTCTGAATGCTCGAAACTTCCTATATTCAAGCCTTTTTCACACCCTATTTATCAGCCCTTGACATCAACACGACACTCTCCACATGCACAACCATAGGGAACATATCCACACATCGTACCCGTTCAACCCGGTATCCCTTCTCCTGCAGGATCACCAGATCCCTTGCAAGGCTGGTCGGCTTACAAGAGATATAGACCAGATGATCCACACCATAGTCAATAATCTTCCGGAGAGCTTTTGGATGGATTCCGTCTCTTGGAGGATCCAGCACAATCAGATCCGGTTTCTCTGTGATATCATCTAACACCTTTAGAACATCACCTGCAATGAATTCACAATTGGAAAGACCATTACGCGCCGCGTTTTCACGGGCAGCTTCCACTGCTTCCTCAACAATTTCAACACCTACAACCTTCTTTGCCACCGGGGAAAGAACCTGGGCTATTGTCCCTGTTCCGGAGTAAAGGTCAAAGACCACTTTATCTTTTGTGTCCCCGATATATTCCCGGGCAGTCTGGTACAAAACTTCTGCACCCAGTGTATTCGTCTGAAAAAAAGAAAAAGGGGATACTTTGAACTCCAGTCCCATTAGTTCTTCCATAAAATAATCCGTCCCGTATAAAATCTGCGTTGAATCGCTTTTCACCACATCGGCGAGACTATCATTTGTAAAATGAAGAATTCCCCGTATTTTTCCCTCCAAATGAAGTTGCAGCAATTGCTCTTTCCATTCCGTAAGGTCAGGCTGCATCTGGGAAGTTGTTACCAGTGCCACCAGATATTCACCTGTTTTCGTTCCCCGCCGGACAAGAAGGTGGCGCAGATACCCTTCATGACTTAAATTGTGGTAAAAGGATACTTTTCCCTGCTCATATAAAGCGCCAAATACCTCCCTTGTACAGGCAACAATCTGATTAAAATCCGGATGAACCAGTTCACAGGTATGTGCATTTAAAATGTCATGAAAGCTTCCCCGTTTATGAAGTCCCAGACTTAGAGGTCCGTCTTTTACTTCATCCCCAAAAGAGTATTCCATCTTGTTACGATATCCCTTTGTCACAGGGCTGGCAAGGATGCCTTCAAATTCATATTCCTGGCACACTTCGTCCAACAGTTTTTTTACCTGGTTTTTCTTTAGTTCCAGCTGGTTTTCATAAGAAACATTGAGGTAATTACAGCCCCCACACTGCCCAAATTGCGGACAGTCTGTTTTTTTATCTTCGATCTGGGAAAGATCTAATACCTCCAAAAGACGTCCCTGTGCTTTTTGGTTGCGGACTTTATTCACCTGAAAACGGATCTTCTGCCCAGGCAGCGTATGTTTTACCTGCACATACCGATCCTCCACTTTTACGATCCCTTTATTTGGAAATAACACTTCCTCTACAATTCCTTCATATATTTGTCCTTTTTTCATGGATAATTCCTTTCCCCGGCCTTAAGACAGGCTTACTCTTTTTCTAGTGCATCGGTTCGTAAATAACTCCACTTAAAATGCCGAATATTTCGAAACCAATGCACTAGAATCATACCATTTCTGAAACCGTTTTTCCACCCTCTTTGCAATGCTTCTTTCCATGTGCTATACTACTATTGCAGTTTTTACAACGATATTGGTTTAATCGTTTCAATATGAACCGGAAAGAAGGATATTTCTTATGAATTTTTATACAGACTGTCACACCCATTCCATCGCCAGCGGACATGCCTACAGCACGCTTCAGGAGATGATCGATGCTGCCATAGAAAAAGGATTAAAGATTCTTGGAATTACAGAACACGGACCAAAGATGCCCGGCAGCTGCTCCGGAATCTATTTTTCCAACTTAAAGGTAATTCCCCGTTCCTACGAAAATCTTACGCTGCTTCTTGGAATCGAGGCAAATATATTAGATGAGGACGGGCATATTGATGTATCGGAGAAGTTTATTGGAAGCCTGGATCACATCGTGGCAAGTCTCCATAATCCCTGTATCCGTCCAAAAGATATGGAGTATAATACCAATGCGGTCATCCATACAATTGAAAGAAATCCCCATGTAGCAATCATCGGTCATCCAGATGATTCTGGTTTTCCGCTGGATTATGAACGGTTAGTAGCCGCCGCAAAAAAACACCATGTCCTATTAGAAGTAAATAATTCCTCCCTGTCTCCTACCAGTTTCCGCCAGAATACCCGGGAGAATTATAAAACAATGCTTTCCTATTGCAGGGAAATGGAAGTTCCGATTATTGTAGACAGTGATGCACATATATGCAATGATGTTGGTAATACATCCAATGCTGCCCCTCTTCTGGATGAGATTGACTTCCCTGAGCATCTGGTTATGAACACAGATCCGGATCGTCTGCTGGAATTTTTGCGAAAACGCTCTCCTCTGGTTCATTGACTTTCGTTCGCTAAAGTGTTACTATGATGATGTCCGGGGCAGACCGGCACACAACTGATAGAAATGGTTAAGGATAGGGAGAGAAAGGGGCACTAAGTTTGAATTCAAAATTACAGACGGAAGCTGCAGATCATTTATTTGAGGGAATTTTAAAATTAGAGACCGTAGATGAATGCTACCGTTTTTTTGAGGATATCTGTACGGTAAACGAGTTGCTGGCGCTAACCCAGCGGTTTGAAGTGGCACATATGCTCCGCGAGAAAAAGACATATCAGGAAATTGCCCAGAAGACTGGTGCATCTACCGCAACGATCAGCCGCGTCAACCGTGCTCTTGTCTACGGAGACGACGGCTATCAATTGGTATTTGACCGTATCGAGCAATCCGATCAAAGATAGGATCTACTCTTTTTTTCCCTTATTTTCTTTTCGCTCATTTTCTTTCTTATCCTGCTTTGGCTTTAGCCGGTGGTCAATCAGATGTTCAATAATCATTTTCTTGACATACACATCAAAACTCAGAAGACAGATAAAAGAAAACGTTTCCAGAAACTCCCGGTCTTCCTCTTTCTCCACTTCTGTGAACGTCTGCTCTGCCTGATGATACTGGTTAATCACATCCCTGACAAGATGCTCCATCTGATTTTTTTCAAAGCTGAAAACTTCCTGATAAATATCTTCCAGGTTAACGGAATTATGATCCCCGTAGAATTTCTCCGTAAGAGGTCCAAAAATAGTCTGGATATCACTTATGGATAGGAAACTTTTAAAATAATATATAAAAATAAGAAGCAGCATGTGCTCTTTTGAATATTTCTTTTTATTTGGTGACGGAAGCAGATTATTCTTTGTATAATTATTGATCATGGTTTTTGTCAGAAGCTTATCGTCATCAAAACGTTTGTACGACTTCAAATGCTCATCCATGAAAGTCGTAACCTGATCCATATATAATTCAATATTCGGGATATCATCCGGCTTGATATAATCCATCCGGGTCATACTCCGAAGAATCTGCTTCACATAATTTTCATTGCTAATCATCTATTTCACCTCGTTTCTGATTATAACGAAATCAAAACGGAGTGTCAACGGCGCCATGCACACTTTTGCATATCCCTTTGAACACGTCGGCACTTGGTTTTGCGTTTTTTGCAAAACCTTAGTACCGCTACGTGTTCAATGGAGCGAAAGCGGGTATTTCATGGTACCTGATATTCGGCGTGCTTCCGGCGGCTGTGGGCTCGTCACGGCTGAACTGTTACTTTCCATTTTCCCGTTGCTGTGTTATAATAAAACATATGTTTGGACAGGAGGAACACATATGAGCATCTACGATTCGCTTAACAGCCAGCAGCTTGCTGCTGTAAAACATACGGATGGACCGCTTCTTTTACTGGCGGGAGCCGGCTCAGGAAAAACCCGTGTATTAACCCACCGGATTGCATATCTGATTGACGAAAAGGATGTAAACCCATGGAACATTCTGGCACTTACTTTTACGAATAAAGCTGCAAGAGAGATGAGGGATCGGGTAGACAGACTGGTAGGTTACGGTTCAGAAAATATCTGGGTAAGCACGTTTCATTCAACTTGTGTCCGGATACTGCGGCGTAATATCGACCGGCTTGGCTATTCCAACTCTTTCACCATCTATGACGGGGATGACCAGAAGACGCTTATGCGGGAAATCTTCAAATACATGAACATTGATTCCAAACGGTTTAAAGAGCGCAGTTTTCTGACTGCCATCTCTCATGCCAAGGATGAACTGATTTCCCCGGAGAGTTTTGCAAAAAGTGCCGGAAATGATTTTACCCAGCAAAAAATTGCACAGGTTTATGCCGAATATCAGAAACGGCTCTATAACAATAACGCACTGGATTTTGATGACCTGATTGTAAAAACCATCGAATTATTCCGTACACACCCAGACGTACTGGAATACTATCAGAACCGTTTTAAATATATTATGGTTGATGAGTATCAGGATACCAATACCGCCCAGTTCCAGTTAATCCGGGAACTGGCCACAACCACGGATGAAGAAACCGGAGAACTGGTTCACAACTTATGCGTAGTAGGTGACGATGACCAGTCCATCTACAAATTCCGGGGAGCAAATATATACAATATTCTGAATTTTGAGCAGGAATACCCGGAAGCCCGTGTCATTAAACTGGAACAGAATTACCGTTCCACGGGCAATATTCTGGAGGCAGCCAATCAGGTTATTTCCAATAACACCCAGCGGAAATCCAAGGCTCTATGGACCGAGAAGCCCGCTGGTGAACTAATTGGCTTTGTCCAATTTGATTCGGAATATGAAGAAGCTGACCGCATTGCCCAGGACATTGCCTATGCCGTACAAAATGACGGGAAGCAATACCAGCAGTTTGCACTTTTATACCGTACCAATGCCCAGTCCCGTGTTCTGGAAGAAAAACTGATCAAATATAGTATTCCTTACCACCTGATTGGTGCCGTTAACTTTTATCAGAGAAAAGAGATCAAAGACATTCTGGCCTATCTACGTCTTATTAATAACTCACAGGATGATTTGTCTGCGAAGCGCATTATTAACGTTCCCAGACGAGGAATTGGCCTTACAACCATAGACCGGATTACCGATTACGCGATCACCCAGAATATGAGCTTTTATGAGGCATGCAAACGGGCAGAATACATCCCGGGGCTTCAAAGAAGCCTGAACAAACTTAGTCCCTTTGTCAGCTTTATTGAAGTTTTGAAAAGCAAGGCGGCAACACCCGGATACTCCCTATCAGGTCTGTTTGATGAATTAATGGAGGCTACTGGATATCTGGAGGAATTAGAGGAAGAAAATACCGAAGAGGCGAAAGGACGTCTTGAAAATATCGATGAACTGCGTAACAAACTAATTACCTTTGAAGAGACTTCCGAAGAACCACCAACTCTTGGCGGCTTTCTGGAAGATATCGCACTCGTGGCAGACATTGACAATCTGGAGGAAGACGCAGATGCAGTTGTTCTAATGACTCTCCACAGTGCCAAAGGATTAGAATTTCCTTATGTATATTTATGCGGTATGGAAGATGGTATTTTTCCAGGATACCTCACCATCACAGGCGACGATCCGGAAGAGATGGAAGAAGAGCGGCGTCTCTGCTACGTTGGCATTACCCGTGCCATGGAGCGGTTGTGCCTGACCTGTGCAAGACAACGCATGGTTCGAGGAGAAACCCAGTTTAATAAGCCATCCCGTTTCATAAGCGAGATTCCAAGGTACCTCCTGAAACAATTCGGCACAGTAAGAAAACCACGTTTTGCTTCTTCACCAGATACAGCCAGAGCGAACACCAATTTTCCGAAAAACAGTTCGTCAAAGAATCTGTTTGCCGGTTCTCCATACATCCAAAAAGGATTTGGCGGCCTGTCCACAGGCAAAAAGGATCCAGTTTCCATTGAATACCAGACCGGGGACATGGTCGTACATCCTCGTTTCGGCGAAGGCAAAGTTACCAGTCTTGTTAAGAATGGAAGCGACTATGATGTCACGGTAGCGTTTTCTACCGGACCAAAGAAAATGAAGGCATCTTTTGCCAAGCTGAAAAAATTATGATAAATATTTTCCACTTTTTATGGTAAAAATTATAGTATTAATTCCGATTTTATGTTATAATCAGACTATCATTTGAGAAAGGG
The DNA here is from genome assembly GCA_029007845.1 of Clostridiales bacterium. GTDB lineage: Bacteria > Bacillota > Clostridia > Lachnospirales > Lachnospiraceae > SUG1228. Next base: position 22,045 of record JAQXIP010000113.1, on the reverse strand, counting down.
CGTGTGTATTTTGAGTAATAAGTTAGAAGAAATGCTGAATGCAGCAAAATTAAACGAGCTGATTCATAAAAAAGAACTGGAAGAAGAGAAAAAATCCTCTCTTCTCTGGGTATTAGCTATTATTGGTGCGGTTGCTGCGGTTGCTGCAATTGCTTATGGAGTGTATCGCTATTTCACTCCAGATTATCTGGATGATTTCGATGATGACTTTGACGATGATTTTGATGATGACTTCTATGATGATGACGAGGTCGTTGAGATCAAATCCGATTCCAAAGCAGAGAATCCAGAAGCATAAAACAGACCACCAAGATTTCTTACGGCTGTCAGCCTTGATGATGATCAAGACTGGCAGCTTTTTTCTATCTGGCATTTTGCAAATTGCGCCCTCCCAACAGTTAACCTTTCTCCTTCACCAGAATATACTATAGACAGATAGTTTTCTGGAGGTTTTTATGAAAAGGAAAATACTTTGCATGTTCCTTTGCTGTATCCTGATTTTTTCCATGGTATTTACCATACCTGGCTGCAGCAGGGAGCCAAAGCTTACAAAAGTAAATCTGACAGAAGTCGCTCATTCCATTTTCTATGCTCCAATGTATGTAGCATTTGAAAATGGGTATTTTGAAGAGGAAGGGCTCGATGTTTCTTTAACAAATGGACTTGGTGCAGACAAAACCATGACTGCTCTTCTATCTGGTGACTGTGACATCGGCTTTATGGGTTCAGAAGCATCCATCTACGTCTATAAGGAAGGTGCCAGTGACTACGCAGTCAACTTCGCCCAGCTTACCCAGCGGGCAGGCAATTTCTTAGTTGCCAGAGATGGTGATTCCTTTCAATGGGAACAGTTAAAAGGAAAAACAATCATTGGCGGCAGGCAGGGCGGGATGCCGGAAATGGTTTTGGAATATGTTCTGAAGAAAAAAGGGATTGATCCCCAAAAGGATCTGACTATCATAAAAAATATTGACTTTGGCATGACCGCAGAAGCCTTTGCCTCAGGAAAAGGGGACTACACAGTGGAATTTGAACCGGCTGCCTACAGCCTGGAAAAAGAGGAAAAGGGAACCGTGGTGGCTTCCATTGGTGTCGAAAGTGGAAATGTACCTTATACTGCATTTATGGCAAAACAAAGTTATCTAACTAAACACCCGGCCACAATTCAGGCATTTACCAATGCTCTGCAAAAGGGCATGGATTATGTAAACAGCCATTCACCGGAAGAAATTGCCCAGGTGATTGCTCCTCAGTTTGACGAGACAGAATCGGAAGCACTGGTGGCTATTGTAAAACGCTATCAGGATCAGGACACCTGGAAAGATAATCTGGTATATGAGGAAGACAGCTTTACACTTCTTGAAGATATTTTGAAGAATGGCGGGGAACTGGATGAGAATGTTCCATATGAAGATCTGGTAACGACTGAATTTGCAAAAAAAGTGCTAAAAAAATAAAGCCATATTCGCATCGCTTTTTTACGCAATATATGTTATAATTGAATTGTTTGAACGTAAGTAACACGGAGTCAGAATACCTTTCGACTCCAACATAATTACATGTATTGGTAAAAAAAGAGGAGGTTTATTATGGCGAGATTTACATTACCTCGTGATATTTATCACGGGAAGGGAGCACTGGAGGCTCTGAAAACATTTGAAGGAAAACGGGCAATGGTATGCGTCGGGGGCGGATCCATGAAGCGCTTTGGATTCCTTGACAAGGTTGTCTCTTATCTGGAAGAAGCCGGGATGGAAGTCCAGCTTTTTGAAGGAATCGAACCGGATCCATCCGTTGAAACTGTTATGAAAGGTGCAAAAGCCATGCAGGATTTCCAGCCTGACTGGATTGTTGCAATCGGCGGCGGTTCTCCAATTGATGCTGCAAAAGCCATGTGGATTAAATATGAATACCCGGATGTTACTTTTGAAGATATGTGCAAAGTATTCGGTATTCCAAAATTAAGAAAGAAAGCACATTTCTGTGCCATTTCTTCCACATCCGGAACGGCAACGGAAGTAACCGCATTTTCTATTATTACGGATTATGAGAAAGGAATTAAATATCCAATTGCTGATTTTGAAATCACACCGGATGTTGCCATTGTTGATCCAGAATTAGCTGAAACCATGCCTCAGAAGCTGGTAGCGCATACTGGTATGGATGCCATCACACACGCAATTGAAGCTTATGTGTCAACTGCCAACAGCGATTTTACTGATCCGCTTGCGCTTTATGCCATTAAGATGATTCAGGATGATCTTGTAAAATCCTATAATGGGGATATGGAAAAACGCCACAGCATGCATAATGCCCAGTGCCTTGCCGGAATGGCATTCTCCAATGCGCTGCTTGGAATTGTTCATTCTATGGCTCATAAAACCGGAGCCGCTTTTGCGGATTATGGCGCACACATCATACACGGTGCAGCAAATGCAATGTATCTTCCAAAGGTAATTGCTTTTAATGCCAAAGATGAGACGGCAAAAAAACGGTATGGTGCCATTGCTGACTACATGAATCTGGGCGGAGAAAGCGATGACGAAAAAGTTCTGTTATTAATTGACTATCTGCGCAATATGAATGAAGAATTAAACATTCCTCATTGTATTAAGAATTATGGTGCAGACAGCTACCCATGCGAACAAGGTTTTGTTCCTGAGGAAGTATTCTTAGAACGTCTGCCAGAGATTGCTAAAAATGCCATCGGTGACGCATGTACTGGTTCCAATCCTCGCCAGCCAAGCCAGGAAGAGATGGAAAAACTGTTAAAATGCTGTTACTATGATACTGATGTAGATTTCTAAAGATGTAGCTTTCTAAAAAAGAACCCCGTTTCGTGAATCCTTCACGGAAACGGGGTTCTTTTTTTTACTGCTGTGGGAAAAACCAGCCATATGGATCATTACTTTCATAATCATCATAATAGTCATCATAGTCATCTCCATAACTATATGGAGAATCCGGGCTCTGCTGTCTTCCGCTATTCTGGCTGTTCTCGGAATCCGACGAAGAAGAATCTACATCTTCTCTACTTCCAAGCGTAACGGTTATCTTTTTTTCTTGATAGGATCCGTTCGATAAGCGCTGAACGGTAACGGTAACTTTGGTACCCGCCTGATTATAAGACAGGAAGCTCTCCAGGTCTTTCATTCCAGTCATCTTTTTCCCATCGATCTCTGTTATAATATCTCCTGATTTGAGTCCGCCTTTATCAGCTGGAGAACCACTGGAGATTTCATTTATAAAAATGCCCTTTGGCATATTAAACTGGGCAGAATAGGTATCATTGATATCACGTCCCTTTACGCCAAGATATGCCTGTTCATTCTCTGCAAGCTGCTCCCGGTTCATCAGATCGTTGATAATCGGAATAGCATCAGAGATCGGGATTGCATATCCCATCCCCTCTACTTCAGTGGATGAGAATTTCGCCGAGTTAATGCCGATCACTTCACCTTTTTCATTTAACAAGGCACCGCCACTATTTCCCGGATTAATCGCTGCATCCGTCTGTAATAGAGTCAGCGTGCAGTCATCAATGGAGATCTCCCGGTCCTTTGCACTGATATATCCAACCGTAACAGACTGCCCATATCCCAGTGCATTTCCAATTGCAATACACATTTCTCCTACTTCCAGTTTATCAGAGTCCCCTAATGTAGCAATTTTAATCTTCTGTTTTGTCTCATCCGATAAGCTGGATATTTTTACCGCAACAACTGCCAGATCATTGGCAGAATCCGTTCCTTTTATCGTGGCATCTACCTGGGAATCATCGTAGAATGTCACTTTTATCTTTGCATTGTCACCTGCTACCACATGGTTATTTGTAGCAATAAGAACTTCCGAATTATTCTGTCCAATAATGATTCCGGAACCACTTCCCTCTACTTCCTGCTCATAACTTCCGCCAAAGAAATAGCCGTAATCATCGGTCTCTGTATACGTATTGTTGATGGAAACAATAGCTGGCATTACATTTTTCACAACTTTTGAAACGTCATTCTCCGATACCTCAGAGGATTCTGATGTTGTAACGGTGGCAAGTTCTGAAGATTTGTCTACATTCAGTTTTCCATGTTCTGTTTTCGCTATTGTAACGGTATCACCCAATAGACGTCCCGCTACATACCGCACTCCTGCAAAGGAACCACCTACCACGCCGCCAAACAGAACAATACATGCAGCAACGGCTGCCCCTTTTTTCCAGGAAAATTTCTTTTTCGGCTTCTTCTTATGGTATCCACGATCCTGTTGGGAATAATCCGTATTTCCAGTCTGATACACCTGGTTTGATGGCTGTTGGGAACCATACATAAAATATCCACTCTGACCATTCTGACCATTCTGATTGAATTGGTTGTTTGGACTGTTTTGGCTGTTCTGGCTGTTTTGATTCTCATTAAAATTGTTATTATCCATAACCATTCCACTCCTTTAAAACGATTTATGCTTTCTTGATTCTGTATTTATCATAACAATAAAATATGTACGAATTGTGTTCGATTCTTTATGAATTTGTGATTTTCAGACAATCGTTTTTCTATCGGGTATAAAAATTTCCCATCATTTTAAAGTGCGTGGATTCTGCCGCCATCCCCCGGATTGCATACTGCACAACCTCTTCATTAAGGTTTCCCTCAAACTCCAGGATAAAACGATATTCCCATGGGCGGCCAGCCATCGGGCGGGAAGCAATCTTTGTCATATTCAATCCGCTGAAAATCACATGGGATAACATAGAATGCAATGTACCGCTTTCATGTGGCACTTCAAAGCAGACAATAACCTTATTGGCATGAGAGAGATAGATTTTTCTCTTTGCAATAATAATAAACCGGGTTGCATTCGTCTTGTTATCATTGATCGGGCACTTGATTACCTTCAGCCCATAAAGGTCTGCCGCACGCCTGCTGGCAATCGCACCCTGCGTCACATCATTTTCTTCATATACTTTTCGCGCACTCGAAGATGTGCTGTCATAAGTAATTCCCTTTATCTTTGGATTTTCCTCTAGAAAACGCTGGCACTGTAACAGTCCCTGAGGATGGGAATACACCCTCCGAAGATCGGACATCTGTGCTTCTTGTGTACCAAGCAATGCCTGCTCAACCTTTACCACATGCTCTCCAATAATACATATATCATAATCATTTAACAAATCATACACATCCGTAATGGAACCGGTAGATGAATTCTCAATCGGAAGTACGCCATAATCGGCTTCCCCCTTTTCCACTGCATCCATAACCCCCCGGAATGTCAGTTCATTAAAACTATCCGGCATCTGTCCAAAATATTCCTCCATTGCCTGTTCGGTATATGATCCATGCTCCCCGAAACAGACAACCTTCTTTCCTTTCAGGTCAATGCTTTCAATCTGTTCAAAAACCGGCAGGCTGACAGAGGATATTACTTTCTGGTACTGATACTTCCGGCTGATTGACATAATCTCCGTAAATAAATCCTTAATCCCCCTCTTATTAAATGCATCTTCCGTCATGCTGGTCAGCGCTTTTATTTTTTCTTCTTCCCGTTCTTTATCATAGACCGGTTTTCCAGTGACAATCTTATACTCTGCCACCTCTTTTGTCAGCTCCATACGCTGCTCAAATAACGAAACCAGTTCCTTATCAATCTCATCTATTTTACCTCTGGTAATATTCAGATCCATCTGTTTCCTCCTTCTTGCCTGCGCCTAATTCTTAAGGCCAGCCTTCTTTTATTATATCCGTTGCATCCTCCTTTGACAAGGTTGAACTCTTTCCGAAAATGTCTTATACTTATTATGATACAAGGGTCAAAAGGTCAGAACCCGTTCCTGCTTGCAGGATAAGAGCTCTGAATTCGTGTATCAAATGAGGGGCAAAATGTGTTTTGACCCCATGATACCTATCGGGAGGAATTTTCATGAAAAAACGAGTGATCACAATTGCGGCTGTCATCCTGCTTGCTGCATTTATCCTGATCTATCAATATGCAAACCGTTTCCAATATAATGATCCGGATCTTTCTGGCAATACAAGCGGCAACCTGTTAAACCAGGGACTGTTTTGTGAAGAAGGCGGAAAAATCTATTTCAGTAATCCGGATGATGATGGATGTCTTTATGTAATGGATACCGATATGTCCCATGTAAAGAAAGTTTCTCCAGACACGGTAACCCATATCAATGCAGCCGGAAAATATATCTATTATGCCAGACATAACAATCGAAAAGAAGGGAAACTCTCTTCCCATCTTTCGGCTGCCCAGACAGGTGTTTTCCGGATTAACCGGTCCGGAAGGCAGCCCAAAATGCTGAGCCGTACTCCTGCTGGTACCGTAGCCCTCCTTGGCAATTATGTATATTACCAGAATTACCTGAAAGATACCGGGCTTTTTCTTTACCGCTGCGGGGTCAATGACTCAGAAGCTGTGGAGATTTCAAAAGACAACATCAACCCTCTGGCACTAACGGATTACACCTTGTATTACAGTGGTGTTACGTCTGATCATAAAATCCACCGGCTGAATCTGGTGAATAAAGAGGACGTAGTAATCTTCGACGGCAACTGCACCAGCGTCATTTTAGACCGGGAATACCTTTATTTTTTAAATATGAAAGAGAACTATTCCGTCTGCCGGGTGAATATAGACGGCTCCAATCCGGTCACTCTTGTCAAAGAACGGTGTGCCACCTTTAATCTCAGTCCAAGCGGCCGCTATCTTTATTACCAGACAGACAATGGCACCGAAAGCTATCTTGGCCAGTATGATATAGAAGAAAAAGAAACTGCCCTCATTAAAAAAGGCAGCTTCTCCAATATAAACGTATGCGGCGACTATGTTTTCTTCCAGCAGTATGACGCATTCACCCAGCAGTTTTATTTTAAGACAAGTAAGCCGGATTCCGTGAAAAAATTTCAGCCAGGTAAAGATTCTTAATGTCAAACTTCGCACATGCAAATCGGCGGGAATGCTAGGCGCGTATAGAATGGGATGGATTATAAAATACCCGCTTCCGCTATTTGAACACGTAGCGGTACTAAGGTTTTGCCTGCGCAAAACCAAGTGCCGACGTGTTCAAAAAGTATTTTATAATCCATCCCATTCTATACGCGCCTGGCATACCCTCCGATTTGCATGTGCGAGATTCGAGTCTTAATGTCTTTCACACCATAATTCATGGACTGTTTTTTTGTGCACCGGATGCCATGCATACGGTGCAATTTCATGCAAAGGATCCAGTACAAAATCCCGGTTTGCCATCTCCACATGGGGAATCATCAATGCCTCTGACTGATAGATCTCCTGGTCATAAAGAAGAATATCCACATCAATCGTTCTCGGTCCCCAGTGTACGGTTCGGACACGTTTGAGATCTTTCTCGATGGCTCCAATCAATTCTAGTAATTCTTCTGGATTTCTCAGCGTCTCGATCTCTAATGCTCCATTTAAAAAATCATCCTGCTCCACTTCTCCCACCGGTTCTGTCACATAAAATGAAGAAATCTTTGTCACATCGGTATCTGCATCCTCCTGTAACAGCTGAATCGCCCGTTTCAGATTTGCCTCTTTCTCTCCCAGATTCGAGCCGATTCCCAGATAAACCTGATGCCAACCCCGTTTGACGGTAAGGGAAACGGTTTTTAATGGCAGCCCCACCGGAGCCCATGGCTTCTCGATGGTTAACTCCATGCTGCGAATCAGTGGAAACTGTTTCAGCACTTCACGGGACAGGTGCTCTGCCACAGTCTCAATCAGCGAAAAAGTATGTTCCTGCATATAGGAAGTCATAAATTGCGCCACCTGGGCATAATTCACCGTTTTCGCCAGATCATCTGTCCAGCCGGCATTTGCCGCAGACAGATACATGGATGCAGAAAGAATGAATTTCTGTCCCAGCACCTGCTCTTCCTTCAACGCCCCATGGCGGGCAAACACTTCCAGTCCACGTATTTTAATGCAATCCATTGCTTCTTTCCTTCCTTCTATCATGCATTTCCGGATTAAAACCATCCCGCCTGCGTTCACTCTGCATTCTTGATTGCTTCCATCATGCGGATGGTGCGCACATTCCCTTTCACATTGTGAACCCGTACAAACTGACAGCCGCTTTGCACTGCTAATACCGTTGTAACCTGAGTTCCCTCTTCCCGCTCATTGGCCGGAAGATCCAGCGTCAGCCCAATCACTGATTTCCTGGATGTGCCAAGTAATACCGGATATCCCAGATCTACAAACTCATCCAGATGCTTTAACACAAGCAGATTATGCTCATAGTTTTTTCCAAATCCCACTCCTGGATCCAGAATAATCTGATCCTTTTTCACCCCATGTTTTTCTGCCACCAGAAGACACCGTTTCATATCTTCCAGATATTCCCTGCGAAAATCTTTGTAGTCTGTATTATCCCGGTTATGCATAAGACACACCGGCACTCCGGTCTTTGCCGCCAGTTCTGCCATTTTCTCATCATACAAAAAGCCCCATATATCATTTAACAGATCTGCTCCTGCAGCCAGTGATTCCTCAGCAACTTCTGATTTGTATGTGTCGATGGAAACCGGTATATCAAAACGCTCCTTTATGGCCCGGATAACCGGAACAACCCGGTGGATTTCCTCGGAAACGGTAATCTTAGTGTGCCCCGGTCTTGTAGACTCCCCTCCTACATCAATGATGTCAGCACCATCCTGAATCATCTCTTCCACATGGCTTAGAGCCGCATCCATCTGGTTATAATGTCCTCCATCAGAAAAGGAATCCGGTGTTACATTTAAAATTCCCATCACATAAGTGTGTCCACTCATCACAAATTCTTTTCCGCCAATATTCATAGATAACTCCCTTCTGCATCTTACTTAATTAATGCAAAGAACTGGTTTCTAAGTGACTCGTCCTGTGCAAATACGCCTCTCGTTACAATTGTATTTGTCTTTGTTCCCGGCTTTTTGATGCCACGCATCGTCATACACATATGCTCTGCCTCTACATAGACCATCACACCTTTTGGCTTCAGATGCTTCATAATGTCATCGGCAATCTGAGCCGTCATCTGCTCCTGAATCTGGGCGCGCCTTGCATATACTTCCACGGTTCTTGCCAGTTTGCTTAAACCGACCACTTTCCCGTCCGGCACATAGGCGATATGCACCACACCGTAAAACGGCAGAAAATGATGCTCACACACAGAATAAAAAGATATTTCTTTCTCCAACACCATCTCATTATTCGTTGCCAGGAAAGTTCTTGACAAATGTTCGGATGCATCCTGTCCGATTCCGGAAAACAGTTCCTCGCACATGGCACTAATCCGCTTTGGCGTGTCAAGAAGCCCTTCCCGGTTTGGATCTTCTCCGATTCCTTCTAAAAACAGGGCAACTGCCTGCTGGATTTTCTCTCTATCTATCATAATCTAAACGCTCCTTACGACCATCGCTTTTTTCTTGCATTATATCCTGCCTTCCTCTGGTCTCATTTTCTTCTCTGCCTTTTGATTATGCCACAGAACGTAAAATAGTGCAAATTTTTAACAAAGTCCAACAACGCGGTACACTTCTGACAAAGTAGAAAGTGTTCCAAAGATTACAATTGCGTATTTCTTTCCGCTCTGCTGTTCCAGCTCTTCCGCCTTTTTTTCTGCCAGTTTGATTCCATGCTCCATCCCTCCTGCATCAATTACCTGTTCATAGTAAAGTGACACTGCTTCCGCCAGACGGGCTGATGAAAGTCCCCTTTTGGATGGAGGCGTTACCGTATAGATGATATCAGAATGTCTGGATAAAATCCGGGCAATGGTTCCATATTCTTTATCCCGGAACACTCCCATAATATAAATCAGGGAATAATCCTTCAGATACAGTTCAATGGAACGTTCCAAAGACCTGGCTGCTCCTTCATTGTGGGCTCCATCTGCAATGATTAGTGGTTCCTTCGACACAACAGAAAACCGTCCCGGCCAGTTGGCATCTAACACACCCTTCTTGCACTGTTCTTTCGTTATTTTTCTTTTTAACCCACATATACCATCTCCCGTTTCTCCATTCAGCACACGGACTGTTTCCAGTGCCAGTGCTGCGTTTTTCGGCTGGTTTTCCCCAAGCATTACCGTCTCATAATCGGTTCCCCGGTATGAAAAACAGACATGGGAAAGATGATGCTTTATATCGGTTATCTGGTCAAAATCCGCCTGGTAAAAAAAATGATGTGACTCTTTCTTTTTCGACTGCACCTGACAATTGGCTTTTCTTAATACGCTCTCAATCTCCTCCCCATCTTTTTCCTGGCGGTAATCATAAGTAATAACCGGACAGTCTTTTTTTATAATCCCGGCTTTCTCTGACGCAATCTGCCCAATCGTATCTCCAAGGAATGCCATGTGATCCATACTGATGGAGGTGATGACGCTGCACAGTGGATGGGACACCACATTGGTTGCATCTTCCTTTCCTCCCATTCCCACTTCCAAAAGAACCAGATCACACTTTTTTTTCCGGAAGATCCAGAAAGCTGCTGCCGTCTCAATCTCAAATGGTGTAGGATGGGAATAGCCCTCTTCTGTCATCCGCTCTATAACCGGAATCAATTGTTCCAGTGCGTCTGCAAAATCCTGCTCTTCTACATATGCTCCATCAAGCAAAAACTGCTCCCGGTAATCAAACAAGGCAGGGGAAACATATCTCCCGGTATGATAACCGGCATTGAGAAAAATAGAGTTAAGATAAGTGCCCACGGAACCTTTCCCGTTGGTTCCCCCAATATGGATTACCGGCAAAGCATCCTGTGGATTGCCAATCCGCCGTAACAGTTCCCGGATCTGCTTTAGCCCTAACACACTCCCATACTGTTCGCATTGTTTCATATAATTCATTGCCGACTGGTATGTCATAATACATGTTACCTTCTTTCATCAATGTATTTTTTCACCTGGCCAAAAACCAGTTTTCGATAAACAGACAGACTTTCCTTGTACTTTTCCATGGCTTTCTTCTTGTAAAGATCCCCTAACATCGTACAATGAACCATGTAATTCCTTGCAAGTTCCTCTGTTCCCTGCTCCTCATACACTTTTTTTAAGACAGCAAGGCTCTCCTCATACATTTCCATGGCCTTCGTAAAATTGCCCTGTTTCCGATAGATATTTCCTACCTTTGCACAGCTGAATATGTAATTATCGGCACATTCCGCTGTTCCCTGCTCCTCATACAATTCCCGTGCAATCGACAGATATTCCTTATATTTTTCCAAAGCCTCTGCCAGATTTCCCTGTTCCTCATAGACAGTCCCGACTCTTCCACAGTCGTTACTATAGCCTCTTGCGCTTTCTTCTGTCTGCTGTTCCTCATACAATTTCCGGCTGATAGACAGAGCTTCCCTATATTTTTCAAGAGCTTTCTGAAGGTTTCCCTGCTTCATATAGAGGTCCCCGAATCTACAGCAGTTGATCTCGTAATCCCACGCACTTTCTGCCGTCCTCTCCTCCTCATACAATTTCCGGCGGACATTCAAGACTTTCTGGTATCTTTTTAAAGCCTTCGTAAGATTTCCCTGTTTCTCATAGAGAAACCCGACCCGCTCACAAAAAACACTATAATCCCTTGCACATTCCGCTGTTCTCTGCTCCTTATACAACTCCCAGCTGATACGAAGACCTTTCTGACACATTTTCAAGGCATCTTTAAGTTTTCCCTGCTTTTCATAGACCGAGCCCACCATTCCACAACTGAGACTAAAACATCTTGCACTTTCTATTGATCCCTGTTCCTCATACATCTTCTTACTGACAGACATGCCTTCCTGATATATTTCCAGTGCCTTCCAAAGATTTCCCTGTTTCTCATAGAGATGCCCGATCCTTCCACAACAGAGATGGTAGATCTCTGCATTCACCCATGTCTGCTGCTTCTCATAGAGTTTCCGGCTGATAACCAGGGCTTCCTGATAGGTTTCCATCGCCTCCATAAGCTTTCCCTGCATTTCATAGAGATACCCTGTACGCTCACAGTCATTGCTGTAATTATCTGCACTTTGTGCCGTTCCTAACTCCTGATATAATTTCCTGCTGATCTGTAAAATACTCAACTGAATTTTTAACTGTATCCCTAATTCCAACATGGAATTTCTTCTAAAAGTCTTCCAGAAATAAGTTGCCGCAAAGTACGCCATATTGCTTTCCCATTCATACGCTTCCTTTTCCTGCAGCACTTGTGCATACCACTCCCCAGAATCTTCCATACAGATCCAGTATAGTTCCAAAGCTGCTTTCTCCAGCAGTTTTTCATCCTCCTGGGCAAGATACTCCACCAGAAATTTCTTTTCATCCAACACATAACAGTAATGTACGATTTCATTAATCCGGAGATCGTCCTCCTTTGGAAGTTTCTTCAGATATGCAAAGAGATTGCGGTTCATTTTCCCTTCATCAACTCCTCTTCGCAATCCCGAACGGATGATCCGGTGTGTCAGGTCAATCTGCCCATTATTCCTCTCTGTAAAAAGCATTGGCATATAATGTACTGCACGGGAAAAATCCAGACGGTTCCACTGGATTCCTTCCTTTTCCAGCAATACCTGCAGATCACACTCTCTTAATCCCCGCCTGGAAACGGCGATATACTCTGCCATTCTCTGCACCAGTTCCTGATTCACCCGTCTCCCGGTTTCCTGAACCAGAAGCCGGCTCATATCTTCCGGATCCTCCGGTGCCTCCCTGACCAGTTCGATCTGATAGCGGTTAATCGCCGCCATGTCATTTCCATATTCCGCAATCACAGAAAAGTCATTCTTGTCCATCATAACAAGCCGCTGCATTAAAAGGCTTAAGTACAGAGGATGATCTGCTCCCTGCTTCTTCATGACTTCTTCGATCACAGACTGATCCAACCCTTTTCTCTGGTAAGAAAGCATTCCCTGAAGAACCTCTGTCTTCTCCTGCGCAGTCATGGTATGAATCATCATGCAATCTCCATCATACCTCTTCTGGCTGTCATCTTTCACACAAGACAGCAGAAAATATACTTTTTTCTGCCTAAATACAGGAAGGAAACCAAAACTCTCTGCCAGTTCATCCGGAAGCAGCTGATCCAGCCCGTCTGCTGCCAGAAGAAGCAATGGAACATCCTCTCTTCTGTCATACAGGACAAGCACATCCCGCAGCCGCCTGATCCAGTCCTCTTTCGTCCGATTCTCAAATATGGATTCTACCTGGTCTCTACTTGCAGGCTCTTCTTCAAAATGCCCAATGTCCAACAGACTTTCCACATAAAAAATCCATTGCTTTATAATGTCCATGGCAGATACACTGTTCCCGGTATTTCCACAGATAAAGGGATAAACATTCCATCCCTGTGCCTGATAATCGGATACCATCTTACACCACAAGGTACTTTTTCCACTTCCGGTTTCTCCCATAATGAGAAGCCTGCCCTCTCCGTTCTCTAATCTCTGCTTGCATTCTGAGAGCAGCTTCATTCTTCCGCCAAACTGCCCTGCTTTCCTCTCCACAAATCCCCAGTGACGTTTCTCCTCTTTCTGCTTTTCAGAAAGCTTGGCATTCTCCCGCCACTCCTGCTCCAGTATTAATCGCATCTGTTTCGTTACAATCTGTGAAAATTGTTCCAGTCCGGTAGGAATCTTTTTTTCATTGTCCCACCCCAGCCGATAGGAAAATATCCGTTCCCCAGCCAGTTTACGGATACGTGTCTTCAGTGCTTCCAGCTTTTTTGCGTATTCCTCCCCTTCACTGTGGTAGTCCCCGTCTGCCTCTGGCATTGGTTCCCGAAACAGGAAGATGGTTCGGTTTAATACTTCCGGATCATTTAATGCCCCGTATTCAATTTCCAGCGCAGTCACGCTCTTCTCCATCTCTTCCAGCTGATAGTTCTTCCGGTCAGCTGCACTCTGCAGTAAATCCGGCTCCGGAATCCACCCATACCGTTCTCCTAATATCACAATCATAAACGGCTTACATTTATCAATTTCATCCAGGCATACAGACAGAACCTTCCTAGAACCTGCCTCACTATCTAAATCGCCGGTGTTCACGCCCCAGCGAAGATCACAGACTTCCACATCCTCTCCATATTTCTGTGCCATCGTTCTAAGTTCCGGCACTACCTCTGTATGTATGGCATCTCTCTCCGCCTGCATATCGCGGAATGTACTTGATATAAATATTTTTTGCATTTGTACCTCTCCCTAGAATCATCTTTTTCGATCTTTTCATCTAAAAATGGTAGCATATTTAATAGTAGCGGCATAAAAAATCAGATAACTGATAACGTGCTAATGGTGCATCCATTCTTACAAAAAAATCCGTTACACGAATAGTCTTGCCATTAGTATAACGGATTTTTATAATAAACACAATTTTATTTCTTTATTTTACTGTAACGGTGACCTTTTTAGTTTTACCTACGGTTAGGGTAATGGTTGTGTTCTTAGGAGTTACCTTGGAAACGTTCGTGTAGGATTTGTGCTTGCTTCCCACTGTAAATAAATCCATCGTCTCTCCCAGGTATTGCTTCTTGCCTTCTACCATGCGGTAGGCTTTTACTCTTACATTTTGTTACTATTTCAAGATGATGCCTCCATGGTACAAATCCGAAGATTGCTGGAAATTCTATTTCTGCACCAGCTTGGTGCAGTTTTTGATTTTCACTAATTTCTGCACCAACCTGTTGCAGTTTTAAGCTGTTTAAATCGATACTGTCTTCAATCGTATGAGCCATTTCTGAAAAGATATCGCTTGATGAATAAAACAAATACCATTTCTTCATAGTTTTTCAATATTTTTATCAATCAGCGCATGGAATATTCATCCACACATTGGTAAATTTTTTATTTCATTTCATCAACATTAAATATGATACATCCGCAGTGTCCCACGAAGGTTTGAAAACAGATGACCTGGGCTGCCCGCTCATAGCTTTCAAGCCACTTGAAATCCATGTTGTAGAAAAGGTCACCGAAGGCACTGCGAATATCCTCCCCTGCATGGTGCTCCGCCATTTTCTTTTTTTCATCCACAATCCGTTTCATAAATCTGCGTTTATTCCCTACCACATACGGTAAGTCTTCGCCGTTACAAAGCCATATCTTATCGCTGATTTCCCGGATCTTTTCCACGATTTCTCTTTTCCTTCGGATCGTTTTGTTGTCCGTTTGCCCCATGAAATGGGCATGTATGCTTTCTTTGACAAATGTGACACCTCTCGTTTCATAATCATAACAATCATGTACAGATTATTGAACCAACTTCGTGTTACTATTATCACAGTCCATGCAACCATTAGTTGCACAACTTTTCCATTAGCCAAAAATTCACCATCACTTTTCATCCACCACCTGAAAGATGTAGAATTTGAGATAATAAGATTCATCCGCAGACCAAAGAATCGGATGATCCGGGGACTGGGTTCGGTATTCCACCTGCCGCAGACGCTTGTGGGCACTGCGGGCGGCCTGACCGATTGTCTTTGTAAATAGTTCCGGCGTCATGAAGTGGGAGCAGCTGCAGGTTGCCAGAAATCCTCCGTCTTTTACCAGTTTCAGCCCCCGCAGATTAATCTCCCGGTAACCTTTTACCGCATTTTTCACTGAATTCCGGGATTTGGTAAAGGCAGGCGGGTCCAGGATGACCACATCAAACTTTCTTCCCTCCTGTTCCAGCTTTGGAAGCAGATCAAATACATCCGCGCATTGAAAGGAAACCCGGTCAGACAACTGGTTTAACTGGGCGTTTACCGTTGCCTGGTCTACTGCAAGCTGGGAGGCATCCACGCCAAGCACCTGTTTTGCTCCGGCAATTCCTGCATTCAGTGCGAAAGAACCGGTATGGGTAAAACAGTCTAATACTTCCCCATTCCGGCATAATCTCTGGATTGCCAGGCGGTTATATTTCTGATCCAGAAAGAATCCGGTTTTCTGTCCATCTACAATATCTACCTGGTAACGGACGCCATTTTCCACAATCTCCACATCGGTGTCAAATGGTTCGGACAAAAAACCTTTCACCCTCTCCATGCCCTCTTTTTGACGTTCCTTTGCATCACTTCGCTCATAGATTCCCCGGATTGCTATACCGTCCTCTTCCATCACACGCCAAAGACACTGGCACACCATTTTCTTCATCCGGTCCATACCAAGGGCAAGGGACTGCATCACCAGAACGTCTGAGAATTTGTCCACCACAAGTCCCGGAAGAAAATCTGCCTCCCCAAAGATTACACGGCAGCAGGAAGTGTCCACTGTCTTTTTCCGGTAATCCCAGGCCTCCCGTATCCGCCCATAGATAAAAGCCTCATCAATCACTGCATGGGGATTTCGGGACAGCATACGCACACGGATCTTGGAATGCTGGTTCAAAAAGCCAACACCCAGCCCATAACCATCAAAATCCACAACAGACACCAGATCTCCATTCTCAAATGAGCTGCCAGACTCCGGCACTGATACACTGGCAATTTCATTATCAAATATCCAGGCTCCCCCGGACTTTAACAGCCGTCCCTCACCTTTTTTTAACTGCACAACTGCCATATTATTCTGATTATCCATATCCTATCCTTTCCTGTATATCTTGAAAAATGAACCAAACGCCACAGGCGGCAGCTGTGGCGTTCGGTTTCGGTTTATCTGTATTACTATATTTTTGCGATATCAATTACTTCCAGATCATTTTCTTCCTTTGTCTCCAGACTGGTCAGCAACGCATTTGCCGTATCCAGCGAGGTCAGACAGGTTACACCGGTTTCGATGGACACACGACGGATCAGGAAACCATCTTTTGATTTCTCCAGCCCGTTATTCGGAGTATCAATAACCAGATCAATCTGGTGCTCCAGCAACAGATCCATCAGCGTCGGGGACTCCTGCTCAATCTTATTAATCGGAATCGCAAGAACTCCGTTGTCGTTGAGCACTCTTGCCGTATTTTTAGTTGCAAATATCTCATATCCCAGCTTTTTAAACCGTCTGCCTACTTCCACAGCTTCCATCTTATCAGAATCTCTTACGGTAAGAATCATCTTCTTATGCTTCGGAAGATCCACTCCGGAACCGACAAACGCTTTGTACAGCGCTGCATGGAAATCTTTTGCAATTCCAAGGCACTCACCGGTAGATTTCATCTCCGGTCCAAGGGAAATCTCTGCGCCACGAATTTTCTCAAAGGAGAATACCGGCATCTTAATGGCAATATAGTCCGATTTTCTCTGTAGCCCCGGCGTATAGCCAAGATCCTTTAATTTCTCGCCAAGAATGACTTTGGAGGCAATGTCCACAATCGGGATACCAGTTACTTTGCTGATATACGGCACGGTTCTGGAAGAACGCGGGTTTACCTCAATAACATACACTTCATCCTGATATACAATAAACTGAATATTGATCAGTCCAATAACATGAAGGGATTTTGCCAGTTTTCTTGTATAATCTACGATCACATTCTGAATCTTCTCTGAGATGGAGCTGGCTGGATATACGGAGATACTGTCTCCGGAATGGATACCTGCCCGTTCTACATGCTCCATAATTCCAGGGATTACAATATCCTCACCGTCACATACCGCATCCACTTCTACTTCTTTTCCCATCAGGTATTTGTCCACAAGGATCGGATGCTCCTGATGATGGCGGTTAATAATGCTCATGAATTCCACCACATCTTCATCAGAGATGGCAATCTGCATTCCCTGTCCGCCCAGTACATAGGAAGGACGTACCAATACCGGATATCCCAGTTCATTTGCAGCAGCCAGTGCTTCTTCGGTAGTAAAAACTGTTTTTCCGGATGGTCTTGGAATACAGCATTCCTCCAGAATCTCATCAAATAACTCCCGGTCTTCCGCTGCATCTACATTTTCCGCACTGGTTCCAAGAATCTTAACACCCATCTTCAACAAAGCTGCTGTCAGCTTGATGGCAGTCTGTCCACCGAACTGGACTACCGCACCATCCGGATGCTCCAGATTCACAATATTTTCCACATCTTCCGGGGTTAACGGCTCAAAATAAAGCTTATCTGCAATATCAAAATCCGTACTTACCGTCTCAGGGTTGTTATTGACAATAATGGTTTCATAACCACTTTTGCGCAAAGCCCATACACTGTGGACAGAACAGTAATCAAATTCGATTCCCTGTCCGATACGGATCGGACCGGAACCAAGAACCATAATCCGTTTCTTATCCTTTTTATCTTCCACTTCATTTTCACTGCCAAAGCAGCCATAATAGTAAGGAGTAGAAGCTTCAAATTCTGCTGCACAGGTGTCAACCATCTTAAATGCCTTTGTAATGCCATTTTCATAACGGTAAGCCTTAACCTGCTCCTCGGTCTGGCCGGTATATCTGGCAATGACTTCATCCGGGAATTCCAGACGTTTTGCTTCCTTCATCAGTTCCACTGTCATGGATTCTGTCTTAAGACGTTTCTCCATCTCAACAAGAATGGCAATCTTATCCACAAACCACCGGTCAATCTTTGTGACAGTGCAGATCTCATCATAAGAGATGCCTCTGCGGATTGCCTCCGCAATCACAAAGATCCGACGGTCATCTACTACCGCCAGCTGGTCTCTTACTTCATCATCTGTAAAATCTACATAATCACCGGTATCCAGGCTGTCTAAATGCTGCTCTAATGAACGGATGGCCTTCATCAGCGCACCTTCAAAATTATTGCAGATACTCATGACTTCACCCGTGGCTTTCATCTGGGTAGTAAGGGTTCTCTGCGCCATAATGAATTTATCAAATGGCAGCCGTGGAATCTTTACAACACAGTAATCCAGAGCAGGTTCAAAGCTTGCATAAGTTTTGCCGGTAATCGCATTTGGAATCTCATCCAAAGTGTAGCCCAGAGCAATCTTTGCTGCCACCTTCGCAATCGGATATCCGGTTGCTTTGGACGCCAGTGCAGAAGAACGGCTGACACGAGGATTTACTTCGATGACACAATATTCAAAAGACTCCGGATGAAGGGCGAACTGTACATTACAGCCTCCGGTAATGTTAAGTTCTGTAATAATCTTTAAGGCAGAGGTACGAAGCATCTGGTACTCTTTATCTGCCAACGTCTGGCTTGGCGCCACAACAATACTGTCACCCGTATGCACACCAACCGGATCTAAGTTCTCCATATTACATACTGTGATGCAGTTTCCATTGCTATCACGCATTACTTCGTATTCAATCTCTTTCCAGCCTGCAATACAACGCTCAATAAGACACTGGCCTACACGGCTGAGACGAAGGCCATTTTCACAGATTTCTTCCAGTTCTTCCTGGTTCTCTGCGATACCACCGCCACTTCCACCAAGGGTGTAAGCCGGACGAACCACAACCGGATAACCGATTTCATTAGCAAACTCTACTGCATGGGTTACCTCGGTTACGATGGTGCTGGCTGCAATCGGCTCGTGGATTTTTTCCATGGTTTTCTTAAATTCGAGCCGGTCTTCTGCTTTCTTAATCGTCAACGCGGTTGTACCAATCAGTTTTACATTATGCTCTCTAAAAAATCCCTGTTCTTCCAGCTCCATTGCAAGGTTTAAGGCAGCCTGTCCACCAAGAGTAGGAAGAATACAGTCTGGCTTTTCTTTCTTAATCACTTTTTTTACGAAATCCAGTGTCAGTGGTTCGATATAAACTTCATCTGCAATATCTTTATCGGTCATGATGGTGGCAGGATTGGAGTTGATTAATACGACTTCCATTCCTTCTTCCTTCAGGGAACGGCATGCCTGTGTACCGGCATAGTCGAACTCTGCCGCCTGTCCGATTACGATTGGACCGGAACCAATGACCAGAACCTTTTTAATGTCTTTCATTTTTGGCATCTCTTACACCTCCATCATTTCCATAAATTCATCAAACAAAAATTCCGAATCCACCGGACCGGCACATGCCTCCGGATGGACCTGCACGGTACGGATATTCTTCCCGGTATAGTGAAGTCCTTCCACGGTTCCGTCATTTACATTGATAAAGCTTGTCTTCGCTACAGACGGATCCAGGCTGTTGTCCACAACCACATAGCCGTGGTTCTGGGAAGAAATGTAGACGCGGTTCGTACTTAAGTCTTTTACCGGATGGTTCGCACCCCGGTGTCCGTACTTCATTTTTTCAGTCTTAGCTCCATTGGCAAGCGCCATAAGCTGATGTCCTAAACAGATTGCAAAAATCGGAAGATCCGAAGCATATAGTTTTTTTAATTCCTCAATAATCTCGACACATTCTGCCGGATCTCCAGGTCCGTTTGTCAGCATCAGACCATCATATCCCCCCGAAAGAATGTCTTCTGCCTTGGAAAAAGCCGGATAAACGGTAACCTGACAGCCACGGTTTAAAAGGCAGCGGATAATATTATTTTTGCATCCAAAATCCATCATCGCCACTTTTTTCGACACTGTGCCTGCCTTGCTTCCCAGTTCACCCGGCTGATAGGTCTCTACCTGATCCCTTGATACTTTTTTTACAACTCCTGTCACTTTATACGCCCTGATCTGTTCTAATACTTCATCCAGATTGTAGTTTTCGTTGGTGGTAATCATTCCGTTCATGGTACCCTTTTCCCTAAGAATCTTCGTAAGTGCCCGGGTATCCACTCCCTGAATGCCTGGAATATCATGTTTAACAAGAAACTCTTCAATGCCTGCCTCTTTACGGAAATTGCTGGAAAGACGTGAAATCTCACGCACAATATAGCCATCTGGCCATGCCTTCAGCGACTCCATATCCGAATAACAGATTCCATAATTACCAATTAATGGATAAGTCATTACAACTGCCTGACCTGCATAACTTGGATCGGTCAGGATTTCCAAATATCCGGTCATGGAAGTATTGAATACAATCTCACTGATCACATCATGAGCCGCACCAATGCTTGTTCCCGGAAATACCGTACCGTCTTCGAGAATAAGAAATGCTTTCATCTTATACACCCTTTGTCCTTTCATCTAGCTATTACAGTTTCTGCGTAATCAATCAAAGTTTAGGATTGGATATTTGAGATTGAATGATGCAATCAACGCATCAAAAGAAAGGACGGGTAGCAAATTTGCGCAAAAAAAAGGAGAAAATACCCCCGTAAATCCTTATGTTATGGACTTTCTCACCAATCTTTGTACCCACCTAAGTACCAATATCCTAAATTGATAAGATTCTACCATAAATTAAAAATATTGACAAGAGGATTTTGGAGGTATTTTAAAAAAAGGTTACAGTTCACACTTGCGAATCAGGTGGAATGCTTGGCGTACGGGGAATGCCCTGAATTATAAAATACTTTTTGAACACGTCGGCACGTGGTTTTGCGTAAGCAAAACCTTAGTACCGCTCCGTGTTCAACTAGCGGAAGCTTTTATTTAATACTTCAGGGCATTCCCCGTACGTCAGGCATTCCGTCTGATTCGCATGTGTGAACTGTAACAACCATTCATTATACAAGCTCTGCGATTCTGCTGACACCGACAAAAATTTCCGATATTTTGTACCAGGTTGTATAATCCACCACTCCGGTCTGTGGAAGTCCGAAGATCTGCTGGAATACACGGACAGCCTGGGCAGTCTGCTCTCCAAATACTCCATCCACTGCCAGTTTTGGAATCAATGGATATCCTCTGGATATCGTATTAAGTTCGGTCTGGAGCTTGCGGACATTGTCACCGCTGCTGCCAATGGATAAAGGCGCTCCCGGCCAGGAATAAGGAACTCCTGCCACTTCTACCGCAGATTCAATATACAGATTATCTCCATAATAGTATTTTAATATCTGGGTTGCAGTCAGCCCATCATCTGCAAGACTCTTGCTTCCCCACTGGGACAGCCAGTTTGGACAGGTAACCCGCTTACCATCACAATACTGGGAAAATAACGGCTGGGCAATATTCGGTCTGGTGAGATAATTAGTGAAAATTTCATCCACCACCTGGGATATGGTATCGAAAATATTCCGTCCCGGCATCCACTTCTGGTCATATGCCGTAGATGTGGTAATGGTAAAGGAATATCCTTTATTCCGGTACCACTCCGTATACACCCGGTTTAAAAC
>JAQXIP010000112.1 GCA_029007845.1 Clostridiales bacterium | reverse complement strand
ATCAGGCACCATGAAATACCCGCTTTCGCTCCATTGAACACGTAGCGGTACTAAGTTTTTGCAAAAAACGCAAAACCAAGTGCCGACGTGTTCAAAGGGATACTTCATGGTGCCTGATATTCTGCGTGCTTCCGGCGGCTGTGCGCTCGTCACGGCTGAACTGTTACAAAAAAATGGTTTTGGTGATTTTCGTAGGAATAACAGAGCGTTCCCCCATGCTTCTCGATTATGGCTTTTGCAATGGATAATCCCAGTCCGGTTCCGCCGGTTGACTGTCGTGCCTTGTCGCCCCGTTCAAAATCATAGAAAATCCGGTCCTGCATCTCTTGCGGCACGGCTTCTCCGTCATCCCACACCTGAATGCACAGCGAATCCGTTCCCGGGATAAGGGACACGCCAATGAACTTCCCGGTTTGGTTATATTTCAGCGCATTTGACAAAAGATTGCCCATAACTCTGGCCAGTAACGTATAGTCTGCTTCATACATAACCGGCTCTTCCGGAATGGCAATCTCCATCTCCAATCCCTTTTCCAAGGCATCCAGATAATACTCTCCGCACTGTCTGCGCAGAAATTCGCATAAATCCTCTTTCGTTTTCTGAAGTTTGTAATTGCTGCTTTTCATCTTTAACAGGGTAAATAAATTATCCGATAATCCGGTCACCCGTTCTGCCTTCATCCGGATAATTTCATAATAGGTTCCAACCTCTTCTTCTGGCACCATCCCCTGCTCCAGCGCTACAATGGAACTATTAATGGTTGCCAGAGGCGTCCGTATATCGTGGGATAAGTCCAGAAGCATCTTATTTTTCTTTTCTTCTGCTTCCTGTTTTTCTTTCTGGGCATTTTCCAGGCTTTCAATCATCTGATTAAAATCATCCCTGATATCCGCAAATTCTGCCTCCGCCTTAAAATCCAGCCGCACCATCTCTTTTCCGGCACGAACCTGGTTCATACCGTCAGTCAGATTCTTAAGAGGACGTTTAATCCTCCGGACAAGGTAGGCACCCATCCCAATACAAAGACCGACAAAACAGACAAACACCATCACAAGCCAGATATAATACCAGCGGGGATTAGCATTCTGGTTGGAATACAACCATGTCATAGATATGGTCATGTCTGAACGCTTATATAAAACCAGATAATATCCTTCTCCATCCTTCTTTTCGTTTAGAAAACCAATGTATGTTTCTTCCGATTCCACATCAACACTGGTAAGACGAGCCAGCTGCTGCCTGGAATAGGTATCTCCCGGTATTTTTTTCTCTCCAAATACCCGGGTTACATGAAAATCACCATCCAGTTCCTCAATCCATCCACCAAGATTCCCGATTGCATCCTGCCGTTTTTCACAGTCTTCTTCCGTGCTGATTCCATAAGGATAAAAACTATCTAGCTTTCCATTTCCCACGAAGATACTGACGAAAATCAGACACCCGGTAAGCAGAAGCACAAATAGCAGGGAAAATAAAACATAGCTCACCACCAGCTTCCGGAAAATGCTTCCTCTATTTCTCCTTTTCAAATTTATACCCCAGTCCTTTCACTGTTTTCAACCATTCCGGCTGTTTGGGATTGTCCTCTATCTTCCCTCGCAGATTGCTGATATGTACCATTACCGTATTATCGTCTCCCATGTAAGGATCTTCCCACGCATACTCAAAGATCTGCTGTTTTGTGTAAACCCGTCCCGGATTCTTCATCAGTAATTCCAGAATCCGGAGCTCTGTTCCGGTTAAAGGAATCTCCTGTCCATTTTTTAATAGAACCGCTTCTGCAAGGTTAAGAGTGAGGGAAAACAGATGGATCATTTCCTGTTTTTCCTCACTCTCTCTCCCATAATCATAATTTCTCCGAAGCTGTGCCTTAATCCGGGCTACCACTTCCATGGGATTATAAGGTTTCGTCACATAATCGTCTGCTCCCAGTTCAAGTCCCAGGATCTTATCATAATCCTGGACTTTTGCAGTAGCCATAATTGCCGGCACTTTGCTTTCCTTCCGGATTCTCCGGAGCACCTCAAAGCCGTCCAGTTTTGGCATCATGATATCCAGAAGTACCAGATGGGGATTTTTCTGGCGGAATAAACGCAATGCTTCCTCCCCATCACAGGCTTTGATCATCTGGATCTGTTCCTTCCTCAAAAAAAGTTCTAACACATCCAGTAATTCTTCCTCGTCATCTGCCGCTAGAATCCGGTATTCCAATCCATGCATCCCCTTTCTTTTCCAATCATTTCTTAAACCTTACCGGCTGTTGGTATATTGCTCCAGCAGGTCATCCAGTGTGCAGGTAAAGTCACAGCTTTTCTCCCATCCGGGACATACCTGGTCTAAGATACAGCATTTTAACATGCCAGAATAATAATATTTTCCAGAGCCCCGGCTGTACCCGCAATTCTGGATATAGTGTTTTTCAAATGCCTTGGTCCCTTTTTGTACTCCATAGGCATACCCTTCCACAAAGCAGGCGGTTCCTTCCACTGTCTCATAATACTGCTCCTCCCATCTGGCAGTATCTGAAAGCCGGCTCTTTCTGGAACTCTCCAGCTCCAGATACTGGGCAATCTGTTTCTTTTTTTCCACCGGTTCTTCTGTGGCATAGATTTTTTTCAAATGTTCCAATTCTTTTTTTATACCGGATACCTGGGAAGAATCCTGATCTACCTTTGATGTAATGATTCCTCCCATGCCCGTCTCTTCCGGCAGTTCTTCTTTCACAAGCCCATCCACTGCCTCTTCATAGTTTGTCATCTGATATGCATGAAATGCCTCGTGCCATATAGTAGCTGCATGTTCTTCCTCTCCATAGGCCTCTTTCTCATAACCAGCAGCCAGACCGCCTTCCATAAGCGTTCCTGCATCCGCCATCAGATCCATAAACTGGGAGAACTGCTCAAGAACCGGAACTACCACCTGCCAGCTTCCATCTACTTTCGTTATGGTTCCCACATAAGTCTGAAAGACCGGGGATTCCTTTTTTAACTTTGTGCCGTCCGGCTGTTTCGTTCCGGTAATCACATAATCCGAATCTCCGTCATAAAACCGTACCGGATAATCTTCCAGCTTAAACCCCGGAAACTGCATCTTGTCCATCTCTGGCTGCAGAGCATCTGCCTCCTCATACACTTCCACATTTTCTTTTCTTAATCCATAAGTTCCGGTAACCAATACGCTAATCAATAACAGTATACCACTAAGACCATAGATTCCATAGAATAAAATGGAGTTCTTTTTCCTGCTCATGCTTCTCTCCTCCGAATAACCAGTATTCCAATTGATAAGATATATATAATCAATATTCCTTTCAAAATCTCATGAACGGATATCTCTTTTCCAAAAATCAGGTTGGAAGCCTGCGTCTGCAGCCCGGCCAGATCAGGCATAAATAATAGAAGCCATTTCAGCGCCGTTCCAGATATTCCTCCCACCATATTCCGGTAAAGGTTTAATACGGAATGAAAAATTCCTGCAAGAACACACATCGTTCCTACAAGACCGGTTACCCATGCCGGGCACCGGATACTTACCACACTCACCAGCATACTGACGATGACAGCATTAATACAGAAAATCAAATACGCAGGAATCATCCGGATGAAATAGTCCCCCGTTCCTAAGATTAGAGTATATCCTATCAAAAACAAATATAAGATTCCGTCTGCAAAAATAGAGGCTGCCACATTTGCCAAGACCAGTTCCCCGTGATACCGGCTCTGGGAAATCCCCCGGATCCATATAAGATGACTGGTTCTCGTCTCATATTCTTTTGGAATGGTCTTTAAGCTGATTACCATGGACAGGACACAGCCAGCTGCATTTACCAGAACAAGAAGAATCTTAAAGGTACTTTCATAACCGGTTACTGGTTCCCCGTTAATCGTTAGAGAGCCATCCCCACTGCCAAACAATAAGAAAAGCAGCACCGCAATTGCCACAACAATATAGAGTTCTTTTCTTCGGATCCGCTCCCTTACCGCATTCCACATAATTGTCATCTAAACCATCCCTCCTATCGTTTCCGTAAATAAGGTTTCCAATGTACTTCCATCTGCCAGATCTTCTTTCGTCCACTCCTTAAGGCAGTTTCCCTTTTTCATAATAATCCCCCGGTCACATACTTTTTCAATATCACTTAATATGTGGGAGTTCATAAGAATGGTTTTTCCGGAATCCTTCAACTTCCTAATTAACTGGATCATCTCAATCCGCCCCATGGCGTCCAGTCCTGCACACGGCTCGTCCAGAATCAGGATATCCGGGTCCCCGATTAGTGCCTGCCCAAGTGCCAGCCTTTGAAGCATGCCTTTTGAATACCCCCGCACTTTTGTCCGGTCATTCTCTAACCCGACACCAGAAAGAATCTGTGGAAGGATTTTGTCCCGTTCTTTTTTGGAAATCTTCTGCAGTTTTGCGTAATAAGCCAGCACTTCCATCCCGGTTAAAAACTCTGGAAAATAAGGCGTCTCCGGTGAATAGCCCACTGTCTTCCCCTCCATAATGCGGACACTGCCCCCATCTGGCCTGACCAGTCCAAGCATCATCTTAATGGTAGTGCTCTTCCCGGCACCATTACTCCCAAGCAAAGCAAAAGTCTCATTTTCTTTGATATGGAAGGAAAGCTCCTTTACCACTGCTTTTTTATGGTAGCATTTTGTAAGATTGGATATTTCAATCATTAGCCTGCTCCGTCCTTTCGTTTTGGTCTATGGTTACAAGGATATACCCTTTACCTAAAGCCCGAATAAACGCAGCCTTAAATGAACCTTAAGATTTGTTACTCAAACTTCCCACACCCGAAAAAAGCGGCTGCTGCACTAAGGAACATATACTTAGTGCGACAGCCGCCTTATACGATAAATCTTAATTCTATTTTTTAATCTTTGCTTTGCTGCTTACTCCTTTTGCTCTTAGCAGCTTCTTATAACTGGCATATTTACTCTCTGGTACTTTGATGGCTGCTTCCTTGTAAATACCAGTAAATGCCTTGCTTCCCAGTCTGCTGCTTGTAAGTTTGGTTGTATTCTTTTCCTTCTTCTGCCTTTGGACTATTCTGCAATGACAGCTTTGATTTCTTCTATAGTCATTCCGGTCGCAACCACAATCTGTTCCAATGTAAAGCCGTTATTATGCATATTCATAACCACTCTTTCCATCCCTTTTTCCATACCTTCTGCAATCCCAGCTTCCTTTATTTCCTGGCTCAAATTACACATAACGCTCACATCCTTTCTTATATTGTCTATTGGAATATTATATTCCTTATCCAGCAGTTCTAATCTTTCTTCCTGCGTCAGCACCTGTGAAAACAAAGCTCCCAGCAGACGGTGAAGCTCATACATCTCATCATGTTCAGGAAGTTCTTTTGCCAATCCTATCATCACAATATTCAGCAGATCCAGATTCCCTTTCCAGTCATGTATTCCAACTAAATCCTCTTTTACAAGATGAATATGGCACAGACTGTTTTCTTCCATGTTCATACATACCCAGATACTATAAACACACCGGATATCATTATAATTCGTATTATCAAAATCCCGTTCTTTCTGTGATGAAATCAGCCGGCTGACATAAAAGATGGCTCTGTTTAAGATGTCATATTTGTCCGGTTCATCTTTTTGTGCCTCCACATTAATTATAATCTGAGAGATACCATCTTTCATCCGGACGTAGAATACAATGTCAAATCTTACCAGTCCTTCATTCTTTTCGACATGTTCGGTATTAAATCCTATGATTCGCGAACCACCGGTTTCTACCACCTGGCTGGTAAGCCCCGGCTCTACCGGAACTTTGCTGATATATGGTTCTCCTTCAATTAATGGAACCACATCCTCCGGGTTCATCCCCCGAAACTCATCCACCGTCTTAATCAGTATATGTGCCAATATACTTTTTTGCCCCAACAGGCGTTTGGCACTCTCATCATACTGGGTTTCCTCATCCGCAGCCAATACTGCGTTCTTTATCTCGGAATTCAACATACCCCTCCTATACAGCACTCTCCATAAATACTCAAATACACACTTTTATTATATAATGCCTTTTTTGTTTTCTCAACCGGATTTTTTATAGCTTACTTCGTATTATTATCATTCGCATGGCAGATTTCTTCATAAATTAAAATTCCAGCATCTCACAAATCTTCCTGCTAATCGTTTCATACTCATAATCATGAACATAATGTGGACAGTTCAATTCGATCATACTTGCATGATCCATGTTTTCGATATATCTTTTCTGGTAATTGCGCCAGCTTTCTTTATCCCAGCCAGTACCTGTACCATCTGATACAAATAAAAGCATGGGAACCGAAGGTTTATCACCGGACGCAACCTTTTTTGCATTTGCTTTAATGGATTCCACTTCATTTAGCATCGTCTTTGTAGCGGTACGTTTATAGAATACTGCTCTGTATATCGCCTGTTCTTCATCGGAAAGCGTACCGTGCTTTATTGCATCACTTTCGGAAACTCCGGGAAGGAGTCTTGTTATCCCCACATGGGCTGCAAACTGTGTTACTTTAAGCACAGGCATATTTATTTTATAATCCTTGTATGCCTGGGGAACTGCCATATCAAGACCAACGATAGCCGATACTTCCTCCGGATACTGCTGTGCCCAGTATAATGCTTCAATCCCAGACATCGAATGTGGGCAGAGAACATACGGTCCCTCCACATCCACAGCTTTCAAGGCCGCCCGTGTGTCTGCTAATACCGAGTCAATATCACGCTCTTTGTCAACCACATCACTAAAACCATAACCAAATTTTTCCACCACTACAACACGGTACTTATCACTTAACAGCGAATACAGGGATTTAAAATCCAGGATCGGAGAACAGGTACCGCCTCCAGACAGAAACACCAGGGTTTTATCACCACTTCCCCCGACATAAACACTCATATTATGGCCATCAACCTCCACCATCTGTCCCAACGGAGTCAATAATTCCGATTCCCTGCCCAGGCAGATTCTGTGATTCACATATATACCTGCAAACAAAACGATAATTGCTGCAACAATAAGCAACATAACTGACACACCCTTTTTTCTAGTTTTCCCCATCAAACACACCTCAACTAAAATATTCTGCCCGCACCATTGGCTGGGCTATTGCATAAAAATGATATCATCATGTCGCTTCTCTTGCAATATGTTTATTCTGTATGTACCCCTAAAATGTAACAGTTTAACCCACGCCATTCGCAAAGCCGCACCTTCGGTGCTTTCCTGCTGCTATGCAGCTAACTTTGCTCATAATCTGGCGCTCTGCTCATAACCTGCTTGGCAAGCAAATTCATGCAAGTATGATTCGCTTGCCATACAGGTTATGGCTGAACTGTTATTCTAAAATGGTTACCACCCCCGTAGATCCATCAACCCGCACCACATCTCCGGTATGCAGCATCTGCGTTGCATTCCCGCATCCTACCACCGCCGGGATGCCAAATTCCCTGGCGACAATGGCTGCATGGGATAAAGGCGCACCGATATCCGTTATAATAGCTGCTGCCTTTGCAAATACAGTAGTCCAGCCGATATTGGTTGCCGTGGTTACAAGAATTTCTCCCGGAAGCAGCTTTGCCGCCTCAGACGGATCCCTCAATATGCGCACCGTTCCTTCTACGGTACCGGATGCACCCGCATAACCTTTGATATCCGCTCTGGCAGGAACCATTCCACCGGCCCGCCACAGATCCACACGCCGGTTTTCGTCATTCATCCATTCTTCCGGTTGAAACCGCCCTACAATAATATTCGGAAATACAGGATAGGAACGGTATTTTTCGTACTGCTGCTTTCTCGCCGGAATCTTCTCAAGAACACTGCGGTCTCCGTCTAACAGTGCCAGTGTTTCCTGGAAATATAGCATAAAGATACCATCCCCTGCCCCATTTAACTGGGAAGCCTTTAATAGAAATTCCCGCATCAGACAGAATAGCTTTACTGCCTGGCTTCTCACCTTTTCTCTCTCATAATTTGCCTTTGCAAATGCATTTAATTTCTTATCAAGCCAGCCAGCCTTTGACGGATAATTCTTTTTAAATTCCTGTACCGCCTTCCGGTATTTCACCGACTGCTCTTCCTTCATTTTATGTACACATATGCCGGACTCCTTATGCTGCCGGATCCGCTCCTCCAGATATTGCGGATCCTCATACGGATATGGGCAGCTTAGTTCCATCTCATTTACACTTCTGTGTCCATAATGTTTCATATATTCTTCTTTTGACAATTTTCCATCCATTACATCTTCCAATGCCAGCATTGGTTTCATGCTTTCCAATACTCCATTTTGGGAACTGTTGGAGCACAGTTCATTTGCCAGCTCCTCTCCTGCAATGCCGATAATCTGCTGCCGGGTCTTCAGAAGGGATTTTAAGGAAAGAGACATCATTACCGCTGTGAGCACTCTGGTCAGATATGCATTACAATGGGTCTCCCAGTATTTTTTCAATTTCTGGTTGGAGGACTGTCTGCGGATTCCTTCTATCAGCCGGTCACCAATCTCCCCCATCCGGCTTTCAAATTCTTTCTTTGGAATATTTGTAATCTCTTCATCAAACTTTACCTTCTTTCCAAACATCATTTTCCCAATGCTTTTTAGAAAAGCAGTCCTGTCATATGGAAATACCGGAATCTCCACGCCCTCTGGTATGGAACCCGCAATATCTGAAATGATTTCATACGCCTTCTTTTTTGAAAAACCAAATGACACAAGCAGAGAACACAGGATACTGATATTACAATAAGCCTGTCCGCATATATTATCGATAAAATCAGGCACTCCGATTAATTCGCAGATCATTTCCAAAACGCTATAAGTTGCCGGAGATACTGTACACATAAAGATCTCGCCCACATTGGTTTTGGAAAATAAATATTCTCCCGATAAGGAACCATTGATCTGGTATGTA
This sequence comes from Clostridiales bacterium, assembly GCA_029007845.1. Lineage (GTDB taxonomy): Bacteria > Bacillota > Clostridia > Lachnospirales > Lachnospiraceae > SUG1228. The sequence goes on along the minus strand of JAQXIP010000112.1, from coordinate 3,646 downwards.
TCACGGTCAAACCGTTTCAATGTCGTAATTGGTCTCGCCTGTAACAGATACAGCTTACCACCAGACACTGCCCATTCAATGTCCATAGGCCTTCGGTACCGGTTTCGCAGTTTTACTGCATACCCATACAATTTTCTTGCATAAGGTTTCATTTCTTCCTCACCATGATAAGCATAGTACATAGCATCAAAGGTAAACTCCTGCCCATTTTCAGCACCTGAGACCAGCTGTTCCCCACAGCCTCTTACATAGTTTCCTACCATTTTTGCACTGCTTCCCGTAATCACGTCTGCAGTAAATAATACGCCTGCCATTTCTGGTTTTACAAAGCGCTGGATCACAACAGCAATCTTTCCCTCCTTGCTCCCCCTGTTTTGTGCATATGCCCTAACACGCTCCGTTTTCATGGAAGCTGCAATGTTTTCCACCGCCTCTAAAATCCCATCACGCGGCACATCTAATCTGGTTTCATAAGCCCCTGCAAACGAATGCTCTTCTCCGTCTTCCCCAACAGCGGAAGAACGAACGGCATACGTATACTTTCCAGGTAATTTTTCCATTAAGTACGCCAGTTCTTTCCTCGCACCCTTTTTCAGAACCACACCGTCCCATGCATCTGAAAGAATTACATAGCCGCCCGGCACAGGAAACCCCGCCGCACACATTTTCATAAGGGATGCTGCCTTCCCCCCAAGCTGGTCATCCTTTCCCTGTTCCACCATCCTCTGATCTTTAAGGCTCACGATATACTTCATAAGCGACAAAACTCCCTTCCTGCTGTTTTTTTATTATTCTGCCTGATTTACCTGTTTAAAGTCAGGATTCATCCACTAAGAACAAATCAATCTGCTCATTTACAAACCGTTTCCGCTCTCCCTCATCCAAAAGATCCAGCCCGCAAAATTCTTTCAACGATTCATGCCGGTACACCGCCAGCTGCATCGTACTGGACATCTCGTAGGATATCAGCTTACACTCCTGTTCACTTTTTCTTCCCTTATAATGCTCCATTACAAAAGGCAGGCTGTTCAGTCCCTGGGATAAATCCCGGTGTAGTAACACATGCCCAAGAACCGCCTCCATATACACAAAATGATCCAGCATCAGTGTAACCATATAAAAATGTATTTTCTTTAGCTTTTCCTTCGGAGAAGCATCACTTTTCATCGTTTCATAAATCTGAGGAAGCTTTTGAAACTGTTCTTTTGATAACTCCTGAAACAGACAAAATAACAACTCCTCTTTCGAACCAAAATAATAATTAATCATGGCAAGCTGGACTCCTGCTTCCTTTGCAATTGCCCTTGAAGTGACCTGGGATGGATTCTCACACTCCGCCATCAGTTTTGCTGCAGCATTTTTAATCTTCTCTTTTGCTAAATCAGCCTTTAACTTTTTTGTTTCCATCTGAGTTTTTCCCCCTTATATTCAAAATTGAACACGTTCAATTTTATTTCAGTTTAGCAGACCTCTTTTTTTATGTCAAGAAAAATGTTATACTATTTGCCGCGTCCCAACCCCTGTAAAATGGGCGATGCAACCAAAAGTTTACCTTATGAAACCGGAAAATGGTGGTCATTTTTTCAGGGATAAGCTACGATAGAAACAAATGAACCGTTACCATCCAAAGGAGGACACCGTATGACATTCGGTACAAAACTATCAACACTGCGAAAGCAAAATAACTACACCCAGGAACAGCTTGCTTCTATTATGGGTGTTTCCAGACAGGCAATCAGCAAATGGGAAAGTGATACTGCCTATCCGGAAACGGAGAAGCTGATACGGATGAGTGAACTATTTGGCTGCTCTCTGGATTATTTACTAAAAGAAGAACTGGAATCTCCTGAAACCACACAGGAAAAACAGAATAATTCAGATGACTGGATGGCTTCCCGCCGGAAAAAGTTTTTCCAATATGAACGAAAAAGTGAAAAAATGTTATGGGGCATGCCTTTATGGCATATTGGAAAAAATGCCAAAGGAATTCTTGCCGTGGGATTAAAAGCCCGTGGAGTACTTGCCATCGGACTACAGGCAAAAGGAGTGATCTCTCTTGGTCTGCTGCCCATCGGCATATTATCCATTGGACTGTTTTCACTGGGCCTTTTATCTGCCGGAATATTTGCCCTTGGACTTTTATCTGCCGGCTGCTTCTGCGCAGGAATCATTGCAGCAGGTGCCATCAGCATTGGTGTACTATCATTCGGAGCCATCGCCATCGGTGATTTTTCGGTAGGTGCTTTGTCCATTGGAAAATATGTAGCCATCGGTGATAACGCCCGGGCAGCAATCGCATTAGGCGATTCCCGTGCGGCTGGTACAATCTACGAGAAAACAGGCAGCCTTAGCGGTCAGGACATTGCCAATATAAAACAATTAATCGATACCAATGTGCCTTCCTATCTTGGATGGGCAAAAGAACTTATTAAGGAGTGGCTGTTATGAAAGAAAAAACAAAGAAACGTCTTGCATCAATGATTCATATCTTAATCTGTATTCTGGCTATATCCACCATACCTGCCAGCTTATTTTTATTTGATATACCGGATTTCATATCGATACTATCCTGTATGTTCATAACCGTTTCTTTTCTCTTTTGCCTGAAATCAGGAAAACGGAAACGAGGGGGAATCATTGCCCTTTCCACAATTTCCGTTCTTTCCATAGCCCTCACAATGCTGGGAAACTATTGCAACCCATACTGGAACACGGTCTATATGAAAAAAAATGCCTCCCCCTATGCCAAACCAATGGATACTGCTTTGACAAGGAAGGAAGCAAAGGAAGATCTGCAATATGCCATGCATTATTTAAAAAAGCTTCATCCGGCCTGTTATAAAGGAACGCCAGAAGAGCTAAAAAACCGCTGCCAGGAAATTCTTCAGGAGATTGAAACCCTGGATTCCATATCCGTATGTGAGTTAAACCAGAAAATCGAATCCCTTTTCTCCATCTTACAGGATGGCCATACCTGCGTTAAGGCCTATAGCGAAAATCCCCATTACCTGAAAGATGTGGATAAATTAAATCAGGATGATAAAAAATTAGCTGCCATCAACGGAATCCAGTTATCGGATCTACTTGCCATCCTCACTCTGGATTCGTGTACCAATAACGATGAATACCGCAGCTGTCTCAAACAACTATTCACCGAAGTAAAAGACAAACACATCCAGCGGGTTGCTGTGGACTTGCGCAGCAATGGAGGCGGAGACTCCCTGGTTGCAGATGAATTCATCCGCTATCTTGATGTGGACCAATATAATACCACCAGTTATAAATGGCGTTTGGGCTGCTTTCAAGTTTCCTCCGGTAATCACGTGATGGAAAATAAAAAACAGGAAGAGTTACTTTTCCATGGCAATGTATATGTGCTGACTTCCCCTAATACATTTAGCTCTGCCATGATTTTTGCCCAGTACATCACGGATAACAATCTTGGAACAATCATCGGTGAAGCTCCCGGCAATACTCCGAACGGGTACGGCGAAGTAGCAGGCTTTAAGCTGCCAAACTCCCAGATGTACATGCAGATATCCACAAAGGAATTCTTCCGCGCTGACCAGAATAATACGGAACGACTGGTAGAACCGGACATTCCCTGCAGCAGCGACAAGGCAATGGACGTGTTGTACGAAAACCT
>JAQXIP010000111.1 GCA_029007845.1 Clostridiales bacterium | reverse complement strand
ATGAAATACCCGCTTTCGCTCCATTGAACACGTAACGGTACTAAGGTTTTGCAAAAAAACGCAAAACCAAGTGCCGACGTGTTCAAAGGGATATTTCATGGTACCTGATATTCTGCATGCTTCCGGCGGTTGTGCGCTCGTCACGGCTGAACTGTTACGTTATATAAAGTCTGCTCCCAGCCGGCGAAGTTTTTGATAATATTTATCCCTGTTTTTTTCAAAGACCGTGCCAATTGCATTTTCATTAACCAATACTTTATATCCCTTTTTGATTGCCCCTAAAGCAGTTAAAGAAACACAGCCTCCCCCATCTACACCAATGACTTCCACCGTATCAATCTGTCTGTTTGCTAGAAATTCATTCAGTCTTGGATTGGAAAATGCATCTCCTTTATATTTCTCAAACACAAACTCCGATACAAGCTTTAACCCACTGACCAGTTCAACCTCCTGAGTGCCCTCATATGCCTGAAATGGTGCCAGTTTATTGATCAGATTCCGTTTCATGATATTTTTGATATATATAACGGTGTTCCCGGAATTATCCTCAATGACCTGATTCACCGCTTTGAGCAGTTCATCATGATCATATTGAAAGAGTTCGGCATGATTCCTGCCAACACATACATTTTGCATATCTATTACCAACAGTGCTTTTTTCATCATTTTTCCTCCATCCTTGTACTATTTCACATGTCTGCCGTTTCCAAAACAGAAATTACATATCTGCATAATTGCTTCATCTGTCTGGCTGGTTGAAAATAACTTCCAAACGGGTTCTTATCATTGCGGTAACAGTGGAAAAGAATACATTCCATCTGTATTCCGGAATAAACAGAAGAAATATATGCACACAATTCCAAGATATCAACCTGTTCGGAAATGTTCCCTTTCTCCTTTTGAATTTCGAAATATGACAGGACGCTCCGAACTAAATACTCTGTATTCCCCTCCCCCTCAACACAATTCATTATTTTTTCAACTCTCTTTGGATAGTTCATTGCCATCATGGAAAATTCAAAATCAATTTTTTCTATCGTCATTAAGTTTTCCTCCATAAATTCAGACAGTAATTCAAATAAATCTTCCACCGTTTGTCTTACCGATCTATCATCATGCTGTAATATTTCATCCAGTTCTTTCTTTATGCTTCCCTCCTCTCGCATATTCTCAATCATATCACCAAATACTTCATCAAGGTCTTTATAAAACCGGTAGATTCCTCCCTGGCTTAACCCTGACTGGTCAATAATATCCTGCATTGTTACCGTGCTGATTGGCTTCTTCAGGCAGGATTGGTATGCGGCATCTATGATTCTTTTTTTCTTATTTTGAATGTACTCTTCGGTGACTTTTGGCATAAAAATTCTCCTTATAATAAAATGAATCCAGTTTCATTTTTATTATAAGGAGAATCCAGTTTCTTGTCAATAGAAATCAGACTGTTATTTCAATCTGGTTTCCTTCCACTCCAATTATGCAGCTTTCATAATATCCGTCCCCTGTAATTCTCGGTCCGCTGATTACTTCGTAACCGTCTTGTTTTAATTGTGCCGTAATCTCTTCTACTTTTTCTCTGCTTCCAACACTGAATGCCAGATGGATGTATCCGGTTCTCTGTAATGTTTTTAACTGATTATCCATGGATGGCCGGTTCATAATTTCCAGTCTGGCACCGTCATGAAACCTTAGAAAATAAGACCGAAAATCCGTTGTCTTATTGTGATAACCCTCATTGGCTGCTGCACCAAAGTATTTCACAAAAAAAGCTTTTGCCGCCTCCAGGTCATCCACATACATGGCAATATGTTCAATCTTCATGGCAAATTTGTCTCCTCTTCTTCTTTTTTCATGATGCACCTTGCATTCATTGCACTTTCCAGTATCCTGAAACTTTCTGATTCGCATGTGGGAAGTTTGAGTACTTAAATCTTTTCCAACAATCCATCCAGCACATCAAAGTAAGTTTCAAAAGTCTTCCTGCAGCACATCGGATCATCAATGACAATCCCCGGAACTTTCAGTCCGATCAAGGAAAATCCCATAGCCATCCGATGGTCATCATAAGTATGTACTACACCTTGATGGGGCATTCCGGGCGTAATCCGGATCTCATCCTCCCCCATCTCACAGCTTACGCCCAGACGGGTAAGCTCCGTCACGATAGCCTTCATCCGGTCACTTTCCTGAAGACGAATATGGGCAATTCCGGATATAACCGTCTCTTCTGCAGCAAAAGGAGCTAATGCAGCCAAAGTAATCGCCTGATCCGAACAGGAATGCATATCCGCATGGATTCCGTGAAGAATACCGTCTTCCGGCGGTTTTACCACGATTCCTTCCTCTTCATCACAGACCTGGCATCCCATCTTCTCCAAAAGACGGATAAATCCCAGATCTCCCTGCATCAGCTGAAAGTGCACATGTCGTACCTGAACCGGGCGGTTAAGAAGAGGTGCCATCCCATAAAAATAACAGGCTGCGGAAACATCCGGCTCAATCTGGTACATAAGCCCGTGATAGCCGGAACCAGCGGGAATATAAAAATCCTTTTCTCCATCCTTTAATACCGTTACGCCAAATTCCTTCATCATGTCTGTGGTAATCCCAATATAGGACATGCCATGCTCCCCTTCCACATGGATACGGAGTCCCTCTTTTATGCAGACAGAAGCAATCAGAAGGGCACTTAAAAACTGGCTGCTTTTATTAATATTGACGGAAACCGTTTTTTCCTGATTCCCTTCCTTCCAAGAATCCTCCTGGTACTTAAGGGTGTAGGGAAAATACCCTTCCCTCTCCTTATATATGATTTTTGTCCCCAGTTCTTCCAGAGAATGAAGCAGGGAATCCATGGGACGTTTCTTCATCTGCTCCGACGCATCCATATGATAAGTCCCTTCCACAACGCCAAGTAAAGCAGTTAAAAAACGGGCTGCCGTTCCCGCACTGCCTACATAGATGGATGCTTCTTTCTTTGGGATTTTTCCTCCCATGCCGGTCACCACAACCCGTTGCTTTTTCTCATCGATCTCAACTGGAAATCCCAGTTTTTCCACACAGTCCAGAAAATGTCTGGTGTCATCACTAAATAACACCCCGTCCAGTGTACTTGTCCCATCTGCCAGCATTGCAAGCAGCAGTGCCCGGTTTGTCACACTCTTAGATCCCGGAACAGTCACCTGCAGTACCCCCTCTTTTCTCTCTTTTCCCTCCATACAAGGCACTTGATATTGCGCTCGATTTCCTGCCATATCTTCTTTTTCGCTCCTTATGTTCTCATATTTTCACATATTCTTTACCAGTCACTAATCCACCACACTACTCGCATTCTGTGCGATGCGCATTTTCGCTGATCCGCCTGAGCAAAGTTTGAGTTAATTAACCCACCGGGATTCTTCCGTCCGGTCTACTACTTCCTCACGGGTAAACACTTCCTTTTTCGCCACATAAACAGCCGTGATCAGATCTGTTATTCCACTGAAAACAAGACCTGCGCCAATCATCTGAAATACCAGGGTAGCCACACGGAACGGATGAAAAATTCCAACCAGACCTGCAAGAATATTCACTGCCGCCATAATAAGAATACCATTTCCTTTTGACGGGAGAATCGTTCTTAATTCTAATCCATGGGCAATCTTTCCAATTCCACTTACAAGAATCCCAAACCCCAGAACAGTGGGAATGATGGAAATAATCACCTTATATCTCAGCGCCACAAAACATCCAATCAGAATTAACACAATACCAGGTATAATGTGCAGCGGATAATCCTCAAAGAAATGTCTTTTTACCACATTTTCAATAATCAGCCCAATTCCTGCAACAGTTAACAAGATCGCCAGCGCCACGCAGACTGTACGCGCAGTCAGATCCGGCCAGATGATTAAAACCACCCCTGCTGCCACAAGCAAAACTGACACCAGGACTTTATGCCAATGTAACAATTGATAGATTTCTTTCAAAACACTTCATCTCCTTTTCTTCATAAAAGCTGCCTTTTTTACTGCACCGGATTCTGATGGCTTTTTATAATTCCCACAATTGCCCTGTCCAGATATGGGCGGTACTCATCCATAGGCACCGGCTCACTATACAGGATCGAACTATAGCAGGTAGAGCTCACCAGTTCTAATATAGTAAAAAGCATAATATCCGGTTCATAATAAGCTGCTTCTTCCTTTTCCAGCATTTTCTCAAATATTTCATAAAAATTAAACCCGTCTTTTTCTTCCTTATCCATAGGCTGGTTCAACATACTGCGAAAAACACCCCATCCCAGGTTCTTTGCTATAAAAATCAAAAGGGAATGGTTTTTCTCCAGCTTGTCTAAAATAGTATGCATAATGAACAATAAACATTCGGTCAGTCCGGTAATATCCGTTTTTTCCAGTGCAATATTGGCCTCAGAAAATAACTCACTGGCTTTCCGGACAACCAGTTTATTCTTAATATCATACTTATCTTTAAAATATAAATAAAAGGTACCTTTTGCCACCCCGGCCTTCTCAACAATATCCGATATGGCAGTATTCTGGATTCCTTTTGTAGTAAACAGATCATAGGCAGTATCATATAGTGCCGTCTGCTTTCTTTTTTTATTTTGTTCGATCTTTCCCATTCTCCTCACACTTCTTTCCTCTGTGCCAGTCAGGCAACAATTTCATAATATAGTGACATTCTTTCCCCGTCAATAACATTTTTATAATATTTTTTGAATATAATATTGACTAACGGTCATTTTTATTGTATAACGTTATTTAGAATTTGACCTTTGGTCATTTTTATAATAATCAAACCAATTGAAATCAAAATCAGTAAGTAAGGAGGATTACTATGGTACGATTTGGCAAATGGATTGTCCGCCACAAACGGGCGATTCTGATTCTGTCCCTGCTGTTGTTAGTTCCATCCATCATTGGATTTCGCAGCACAAAGATTAACTACGATATTCTAAGTTACCTTCCAGATAACCTGGAAACGGTAGAAGGCCAGGACATTCTGGTCGATGAATTCGGCATGGGTGCATTTTCCATGATCATCGTAGAAGATATGCCAGACAAAGACGTATCCCAATTAAAGGAAAAATTACAAAATGTTGACCATGTAAAAGACATTTTATGGTATGACAGTCTGGCTGACATCAGCATGCCAAAAGATATGCTTCCGGATCAGGTAAGAGAGGCTTTTAATACGGATCATGCCACCTTAATGATCGCCCTCTTCGACAACACGACTGCAGATGATGACACAATGAATGCAGTAGAAGAAATGCGGAAAATCTGCAATAAACAATGTTTTATCAGCGGCATGACCGGCGTCAACCTGGATGTGAAACAGATTGCAGACAGCGAAGCAGTTATTTATGTAATCATTGCTGCCCTGCTTTCCCTGATTGTGCTGACATTTTTTATGGATTCTTTCGCGGTACCTCCTATTTTTCTGGCAAGTATCGGTATCGGAATCCTTTACAATCTGGGAAGCAATGTGTTCTTAGGCGATATCTGCTACATAACAAAAGCTCTGGCAGCCGTACTCCAGCTTGGAGTCACCATGGATTACTCCATCTTTCTTTTAAATAGCTACGAAGAAAATAAAATCCGCTTTGAAGGTGACAAAGAACGAGCCATGGCACATGCCATCTCCAACACATTTAAATCCGTAGTCGGAAGTTCCATCACAACCATCGCCGGATTCGTTGCACTTTGCTTTATGACCTTTACCTTGGGCATGGATATCGGTGTCGTCATGGCAAAAGGTGTCGTAATTGGTGTCCTCTGCTGTATCACGTTACTGCCTGCACTAATTCTTTCCTTTGACCCATTGATTGAGAAAACAAAACACCGATCCTTCTGCCGGGATTTGTCAAATGCTTCCCATTTTATAACGAAACACTACCTTGCCTTCTTTGTCCTTTTTCTGATCCTTTTGTTTCCCGCTATCTATGGAAACAATCATGTCAAGGTATACTATAACATCGACCAGACACTTCCCGATACATTAGGAAGTACCCAGGCAAACAAAAAGCTTGGCGAAGAATTCAAGATGAACAACCTTTATATGGTACTCATGAAAAACAGTCTTGGCGACCAAGAAAAAACAGAAGTGCTTTCCAGAATCGAAGACGTAAAAGGAATCAAATGGTGTCTTGGATTAAATACACTGGTTGGTCCGGCAATTCCTTCTGATATGCTTCCAAAAGAAGCAACCAGTTCCTTAAAAAGTGAGCATTATGAGATTGCATTTGTAGCTTCCGATTACAAAACAGCCACCGATGAGATCAATACCCAGATTAATGAAATCAATGAAATCGTAAAAAGCTATGATTCTTCCATTATGGTCATTGGGGAAGCCCCACTGACAAAGGATCTGGTGGATATTACAGCCGTGGATCTGCGTAATGTCAGTATCGCATCCATTGCCGCAATTTTCCTCATTATCCTGATTGTATTTAAGTCAGTCTCCCTTCCGGTACTTTTAGTTGCCGTGATTGAATTCGCCATTTGTGTAAATATGTCCCTCTCCTATTATACGGGAGTGACACTTCCATTTGTGGCAAGTATCGTAATCGGAACGATACAGCTAGGTGCCACGGTAGATTATGCCATTCTTATGACTGGGCGGTACCAGAAAGAACGAAAAAAAGGTGCCGGTAAAAAAGAGGCAGTCCGGATTGCTCATGAGACTTCCATGAAATCCATCATAATAAGCGGTATCAGCTTCTTTGCTGCAACGTTTGGCGTATGTATGTATTCACAGATCGATATGATCAGTGCCATCTGTACCCTTCTGTCACGGGGAGCACTTATTAGCACCGTTGTAGTAATCTGCATCCTGCCAGCCATGTTTCTGTTATTTGATCCGGTTATTTGCCACACTTCCATCGGTTTCCTGCCAAAGAAGGAAAAATAACCAGAATTCATATTCATTTTAATTAAGGAGGAATATTTTATGAACCGAAATCGTAATTTAAAGAAAGCAACTGCTGTGTGCCTTGCATGCTGCCTCACTTTAACCAGTACTATGCCATATACTTCTGCCTCTGCTTTCACCTGCTGTTATCCGGAAAGGAAATCCCAGACGTCGATCAGTTCTGCTTCTAGTGTCTCGGACCCTTCCGCTGTATCCAAAGAGGAAACCGTATATGTCAAACAGGATACCACAGGCGCTTCTACAAAAATCACCGTAAGCGACTGGCTCAAAAATGCTGGAAACGGCGCTGTAACGGATCTTTCTTCTTTATCGGATATTAAAAATATAAAAGGAGACGAAACCTTTACCCAGAAGGGAGAAGCACTTACCTGGAACGCTGCCGGAAAGGATATCTATTATCAGGGAGCAACTTCAAAAGAGCTCCCGGTAACGATGAGTATCCGTTATCAGCTAGATGGAAAAGAAATCTCCGGGGAAGATCTGGCAGGAAAAACCGGGGAGCTAAAAATGACCATCCAATATACAAACCATGAGAAAACTACAACAAAGCAGAATGGAAAAGACGTAACCATCTATACCCCATTTGCCATGGTTTCCGGTCTTATACTCTCTTCTGACCACTTTAAAAATGTTGAAATCGACCATGGTGAAGTCACTTCCGATTCCAAAAATGTAATGGTAGTGGGAATGGCTTTCCCTGGTCTACAAGAAAGTCTTGGTTTAGACAACTCAGACCTGAATCTGGAATTTCCTGCCCAGTTAACCATTACCGCAGATGTAACGGATTGTAAAATGGGTTCCATCTATACAATAGCTACTACCGATGTATTCGAAAAACTGGATCTGGATTCCATCGACAGCTTTTCTGATCTGGAGGATTCCTTAACGGATATGTCCGATGCCTCCCACCAGTTGATGAATGGTGCTTCCCAGCTTTCAGATGGTCTTCAGACATTGAATGATAAAATGGGTGATTTTACCTCCGGTGTATCTGATCTGAATAACGGTTTACAAAGCTTATCAGAGGGTGGATCAGATCTGGTAAGCGGTGCCGGACAACTGACCAAGGGAATGGATCAGCTAAAAAAGGGGATAGACAAATTAACCGAAAACAGTGAAACCCTTACAAAAGGATCAGCTTCGGTGAAACAAGGACTTGAAAACCTCCAGACTTCTGTATGCAGTGAAAGCAACCCGGAAAACCTTTTAAACTCCTCTTCCCAGGTTTCCGGTGGAATTGAACAACTGGCTGCCGGCATCCAAAAGGCAGACCAGGCAATGAGTTATGACTCCTTTAAACAGGCTTTATCTGCCAAAGGAGTAGACGTAGACAAAGTCGTTGCTTCCAACGAACAGGTAATAAAAACATTGGAAGCCCAGCTTTCCACCCTGGATACCGGCATCAAAAAATTAGAAGCTGCCGGACAGACTTCCTCTACCGAATACATTCAATACAAAACCCAGTACGAAACAATAAACCAGATTCTTGCAACGGTAAAACCTTTATTGCAGGGGGACAGTCAGATTATTAAAGAAGGCGTTTCTTCTTATCTGTCCGGGGTAAAAGGCTCTGCCGAAACGAAAACAGGCACTTCCTATCTATACACGAGTGCAAAGACCTTAGATCAAAGCTATCAAAAATTTGACAAAGGCATAAAGCAGTTATCAAAAGGCGTAAACAAACTGGCTGACAGCTATGATACACTTGACGAGGGGCTTAATACCTATGTAAACGGTGTAGACCAGTTAGGAGAAAAACTTCCTTACCTGTCAGACGGAATCAATTCCCTAAAACAGGGTGCAGACAAAATGGGAAGCGGTGCAATGAAACTAGGAAATGGCGGGTTATCCTTAAAAAAAGGTGCTTCCACAATCTCCTCCGGTGTCAGCAAGTTAACAACCGGTGCTGTCAAACTGGAACAAGGCACGAAAGAATTTGACAGGGAAGCCATCCAGAAATTAAAAGAAGTATATGATGACAATATCAAACACGCAAAGGACCGTCTGGAGCTTATCAAAGACTGTGCTTCCGATTATAGAGCATTTGCCGGGATCACAGACGGCATGGAAGGGAGTGTAACATTTATTATGGAGACAGATCCAATCGAGCTCCCGGATGAGAACGATTAATAATTGACACCGGTGCCCTTTACCATTAATATATTAATAACGAAGCATGGAAAGGAAGCGTTATTATGTGTGGAATCATTGGATATACAGGACAGCAGGATGCAAAAGAAGTTCTTACCGAGGGACTTCGACAGTTAGAATACCGTGGTTATGACAGTGCCGGAATCGCATTTCTTACAGACGACGGAATCAAAACAATCAAATCTGTAGGAAAAGTAGAATGTCTGTGTGATAAGGTAAAAAAGGAGTCCGATGACGCAACAACCTGCGGCATCGGCCATACCCGCTGGGCAACCCACGGCGGAGTAACCGATACAAACTGTCATCCCCACTCCGCTGGCAAAGTAACCTTGATTCATAATGGTATTATTGAAAATTATAAAGAGCTACAGAAAGAATTTGAAGCAAAGGGCATTCATCCGGTCTCACAGACTGATTCTGAGATTGCTGCCATGGTGATCAATGACTGCTATGATGGTGATCCGATTAAAGCAATCCGAAGTGCCACAAAGCGGCTGGAAGGTGCCTATGCTTTCTGTATTATGTTTGAGGATCATCCCGATGTAATCTATGCAATCCGGAACGGCAGCCCCCTTGTTGCTGCTGCTACCGACGAAGGCTCTGTAATTGCCTCGGATATGGTCGCATTAATCAAATATTCAAAGGATTATTTTGTCCTTCCGGAGCATCACATCGCCCGGCTGACAAAAGACGGAATTGTAGTCATCAACGAGAATCATGTTGCCATTGATCCGCCAATGCTCCATGTGAACTGGGACGTTGCTGCTGCCAAAAAAGGCGGTTATGACTATTTTATGCTCAAAGAAATTCATGAACAGCCGGAAGCAATCCGCAATACCATTACGCCCCGGACAAAAGACGGTCTTCCTTATCTGGAAGATGACGGTGTACCGGATACGATATTTGATGGCATTAACCGAATTGTAATTACCGGATGCGGAACAGCCATGCATGCAGGACTGGTTGGAAAAAATATGCTGGAACACCTGATCCGCATTCCTGTGTCAGTTGAGATTGCCTCTGAATTCCGCTACAGTAATCCAATCCTTGACCCCCATACTCTGGTAATTACCATTTCCCAGTCTGGTGAAACCGCAGATACAAAAGCCGCTTTGGAACTGGCAAATAAGTGTGGCTGTAAAACATTATCCATTGTCAACGCAAAGGGAACCTCCATTGCAAGAGAAAGTGATTATGTTCTATACACCCATGCCGGCCCTGAGATTGCAGTAGCCAGTACGAAGGCCTATACCGTACAGCTCTCCGTCCTATACTTGTTTGCATTTCGCTTTGCATTGGTACGTGGCTGCATCAGCGAACAAGAAGCCAGAGACTATATGAAAAAACTGCATGCCACCATTGATGACATTACCACGGTGCTTACTTACGATACCCAGATCCAGTCCATCAGTGAGCGTCTGAAACATTCTGAAGACCTGTTCTTCATCGGACGGGGACTGGACTATGCATTATCCTGTGAAGGATCTATTAAATTAAAAGAAATCAGCTACATTCACTCTGAAGCTTATGCTGCAGGTGAATTAAAGCACGGAACAATCTCATTAATTACAGATAATGTTCCGGTAATTGCTCTTGCCACCCAGCGCAATGTCCTTGCAAAAACCTTATCAAACGTAGTGGAAGTCCGCTCCCGTGGTGCCATGGTAATTCTCATCACCAATGCAGACACCCAGGTAGATGCTTCCCTTTGTGACCATATGATTACACTGCCAAAAATGGATGATGCCTTTACCCCATTTGCATCTGCCGTTGTTCTTCAATACATTGCATACTATGCAGCCATCAGCCGTGGTCTAAATGTGGATCAGCCAAGAAATCTGGCAAAATCCGTTACCGTAGAATAGTTCATACAAACAACACCAAGGAAAAAAACCGGTGCTTAAGAAAGGAGCATTTTTAAATGTTAAAAATCATGACACCTGGTCCAACCCAGGTCAGTGAGCGGGTACGGATGGCCCGGAGCTTAGAATGCACCAATCCGGATCTGGATCCTGCATTCTTTGATTTCTACAAAGAAACCTGTCAGTGTATCAGTTCTCTTCTGCACACTAAGAATGAGACACTCATACTAGACGGAGAAGGCATTCTTGGACTAGAAGCCTGCTGTGCTTCTCTTACGGAACCGGGAGATCCGGTACTGGTTATTGATAACGGGGTATATGGAAAAGGCTTTGCTGATTTTGTACAAATGTATGGCGGCAATCCCACCCTATATACTACGGACTATCTGAACCCGGTAAATCCGGACAAACTGGATGAATTTCTTTGCGAAAACCATCATTTTAAGTATGCAACCCTTGTACACTGTGATACACCAAGCGGAATGTTAAATGACGTTTCCGTCCTCTGCCCAATTCTGAAAAAATACGGAATTCTCACAGTAGTAGACTCGGTATCCGGAATGTTTGGCAATGAACTGTCTGTTGATGACTGCCAGATTGATCTTCTCTGCGGCGGCTCCCAGAAGGCATTGTCCGCCCCTCCGGGACTCACCTTTGTCGTAATCAGCGACGAAGCGAAAGAAGCCATTCACAAAAGAAAAACCCCTGTTGCATCCTTTTATGCCAATCTTGCAGTCTTTGACGGGTATTACGAATCCAAATGGTTCCCATATACAATGCCAATCAGCGATATCTATGGTTTACGCGCCGCATTGGAGGAATTAAAGGAAGACACTGACCGGATTCCCCGCCATCACCGGATCGCATCAGCTGTCCGGACTGCCCTTGTCAATGCCGGACTCTCTCTTCATCTCGAATCCGGTTTTTCCGATACCGTAACCGTATTTGATATTCCAGAGGGAATTACCGCTGATGATATCTTAATGACCATGAAAGAAGACTGCAATATTCTGCTTGCCGGTTCCTTTGACAGCCTGTCCGGAAAAGTAATCCGGATCGGACATATGGGTACCAATGCCAATATCGCAGATGTAGAAGCAGTGCTAAAAGGTCTGGATTACACCTTTGAAAAACTGGGTATTTCCCTGAAAGCTTCTCTGCTCGAATCGTTTCAGGCACAGGTAAAAACAGAATAACCGGGATTTTGCGCATGTGGATCAGGCTGACTGATTAAAAGCCTGCACATAAAAAAGGATGCTATCGATATTCGTACATAGCATCCTTTTTATTTCTTTCTGCTTATCGAAGCTTACACATTTTTCCCACAACACTGTTTGTATTTCTTTCCGGAACCACATGGGCATGGATCATTACGTCCGATCTTCTTCTCTTTTACAATCGTACCGGACTTTTTCTGCTCACGGTATAATTCTTTTCTCCGCTCTTCGCTTAATAAAGAATCCCACTGTGGCAGGCCATATAACCAGTCAGCCTTAGCTTCCACCATGTTGTAATATAACTTTTCTTTATCATATCCCAGATTAACCTGGGTATCTTTATCCATTGTCTCAATCGGATTCGGATTAACAAGGCTGTCATTAATTCCATCCAGGAATCCTACCATAATATTCAAAGAAGTATCATACTTCTGCGCCAGTTCTTCAACAGTGCCGCTTACGACTTCATCTGGATTAGAGAGAAGTTCTTCATAGATTCCCTTTTCAATATTAAAATAATTTGCCCAAAACATCTGGCTAGTTCTCTTATCAACTTCCTGTGAATAGGCCTGTTCCCGCCACTCTGTTAATAAACTCATATTATTCATCCTTTTCTATTCATTGTATTTCATTCGGAAAAATACACGTTGTATTTTCTGAATAAACATAGTATACCAAATCTTACTCCATATTTCAAATAAATCTTTCAATGGAAACTTTTTTTCATTCTTTGTATAAATATGGAAAATCCGTCAATACTATTCCCAGACAAAGGAAAAGAAAGCATTGCTTTCAAAGTACTTGTCAGGCTGGATCCCCCTTCAGCCAACCAACCAATGAGAAAAAAACTACTTAACTATCCTCCCCTTTTTTTGCCTGCCAGAAGCGGCCGAACCGATCTGGCAGGCATTTTTTTCTTGCACTTGTTCTCATTTTCGCTTACACTACTGTTAGCCTTACAAAAAGTAACGGCATTTACGATACATGACCCATAACAAAAACGAGGTGAATTACACAATGAAATACAATAAATTTCAACGAATTCTTGCTCTTCTGGGAGTGATCCTGTTAGTCTCCCTTTATCTGGTCACATTGATTGCAGCACTCACCACTTCTCCATCTTCCAATGGATTTTTCATGGCTTCTTTGTTTAGTACCGTTGCCATACCTGTATTTTTATATGCCATGAACCTGGTCTATCAGCTGTTGACAAAGAAAAAAACGGATTCCGATGAAGAAAGGAACTGACTGATTTATGGACTTATTTGATTATATGCGAGAAAACAAACAAAAAAAAGAATCCCCCCTCGCTTCCCGCATGCGTCCTTCCACTCTGGAGGAAATCGTAGGCCAAAAACATATTATCGGAAAAGATACGTTACTGTACCGTGCAATTAAGGCAGATAAGTTAAGCTCTATCATCCTCTATGGTCCTCCGGGCACCGGAAAAACGACCCTGGCCAGGGTGATTGCCAATACTACCAGTGCAGAATTTCAACAGATCAATGCAACCAGCGGCAGCAAAAAAGATATGGAAAATGTCATCGCCGAAGCCAAAAATAATCTTGGCATGTATGGCAGGAAGACCATTTTATTTATAGACGAGATTCATCGTTTTAACAAAGGACAGCAGGACTATCTCCTGCCATATGTGGAAGACGGGACTGTGATTCTCATCGGCGCAACGACTGAGAATCCCTATTTCGAAGTAAACAGCGCTCTGATCTCCCGTTCCATTATATTTGAGTTAAAACCACTTTCTAGTGAAGACATCCAGACTCTCTTAACCCGTGCCGTTTCGGATTCTGAAAAAGGACTTGGTTCCTATCATGCACAGTTATCCAAAGAAGCCCTGGATTTTCTTTCTGACATTTCGAACGGAGATGCCAGAAATGCTTTAAATGCCTTGGAACTGGGGGTACTGACTACTCCGAGAAGTGAAGACGGAATCATTCACATTACCCTGGAGGTGGCACAATCCTGCATCCAGAAACGGGGAATCCGCTATGATAAAACCGGAGATAACCACTATGATGTCATATCTGCATTTATCAAAAGCATGCGTGGCTCTGATCCGGATGCCGCTGTATATTATCTTGCAAGGATGCTTTATGCCGGTGAAGACCCTGCATTCATTGCGAGAAGAATTATGATCTGCGCTGCAGAAGATGTATCGAATGCAGATCCCCAGGCACTAACCATTGCGGTATCTGCTGCACAGGCCGTAGAACGGCTTGGCATGCCGGAAGCCCGGATCGTTCTGGCACAGGCAGCCACTTATGTTGCCTGCGCACCAAAGAGCAATTCTGCAATTATGGCAATTGATGAAGCATTGTCTCTTGTGAGCAGAGAACAGCAGCCTCCGGTTCCACCACATCTGCAGGATGCCCACTATCCTGGAGCAAAAAAACTGGGACATGGCGAAGGATACCTGTATGCCCATGACTATGAAGACCACTATGTTCCACAGCAGTATCTTCCAGATGCTCTTACCGGACACATCTTCTACCATCCCGGAACCCTTGGTTACGAGAAAACGATTACGGAATATTTAAACAAACTTCAAGAACGAAAAGAAAGGAGCAGAAAGCCAAATGACTAACCTGCCAAAAGATCCTGTTATTTTACTTAGTTACCTGAACACACAGTTAAGAGACCACTATTCCTCCTTAGAGGATTTCTGCGCCTCTACCGGAACAGACAAAATGAACATAATAAAAACCCTGACTGCCATCGACTACGAATATGATGCCAGCTTAAACCAGTTTATCTAAATCACGACTGATCCGTCAATGGAACTCGTTTCAGAATCCTTAATTCTTTTTCCTCTTTCACATACCACACCTTCTCCGCGGGTTCCATTCTGCTCTTACCCGAGGTAGCCTCTGTCCACTCCTTTTCAAAGGAATCTACCTTATCATCCGGAATCAGAAGACAGGCTTCCACATGGTCGGAATACTGGGTGTCCAGAATGGAAAACGCCTCTTTTCCACAGATATATTGCAATTTCCCAATCCCGTTATAATCCGTAACAACCTTCATGGTCATTCCTTCTTTTTGCACCCCTGTCACGCAATGCTCCAATCCTGCAAGCATGGCACCCTGATAAGCACGGACAAGTCCTCCCGTTCCAAGGAGTGTTCCACCAAAATATCTGGTCACAACCGCCACAACATTCGTAAGCCCCTGCCCTAAAAGCACATCCAGCATCGGTTTTCCTGCTGTACCGGACGGTTCCCCGTCATCACTGCATCTTGTATATTCCTGACGGTCACCTAGCACAAAAGCCGAGCAATTATGTCTGGCGTCCCAGTATTTCTTTTTCACCTGTTCGATATAAGAAACCGCCTCTTCCTCCGTCTCAACCGGCATAATATGAGCGATAAACCTTGACTTTTTCTCTTCAATCTCCCCTTCTCCTCCTTCTAGAACGAGCCGTCTTTCATCCATTCTGTTTTCCTCCCTTTCATAACTGTTTTTTTATTATACTGTTTTTTTGTAATTTGGGCAATAATTTGGTATAATAAAAAGGATTAGATGATTTGAGGAGGCGGACTATGAATTTTAGCAGAAAAGGAACTGAGGAAAAGCAGAAATATTTGAAATCAAAGAGACGGAAAATGGCTGCAAAAGCATCCTTTCTCTGTTTTAAAACCTTTCTTGTCTGTATCCTTTTATTCTGTCTGGTAGGCGCATTCGGCGCATACGGACTTATAAAAGGGATTATTGATAATGCCCCGGATATCGACAGCATTGATGTAGCCCCAAGCGGATTTATCACCACACTGTATGATTCTTCCGGAAAAGAAATGCAAACGTTGGTAGGTTCCGATGCCAACCGAATCTATGTAACCAACGATGAGATTCCGGATACGGTAAAAAATGCGTTTATTGCCATTGAAGATGAACGGTTCTACAGCCATAACGGAATTGATGTCCATGGTATATTCCGTGCGGCTTTTTCCGGCTTATCCAGCGGAGACTTTGACCAGGGTGCCAGCACCATTACCCAGCAGCTGATTAAAAACCAGGTTTTTGAAGGTGGAAATGAAGCATCCTTTGGCGAAAAAGTAGAACGGAAAATCCAGGAACAATACCTGGCAATCCATCTGGAACAGAAACTTTCAAAAGAACAGATTCTGGAATATTATTTGAACACTATCAACCTTGGGCAGAACACCCTGGGTGTACAGTCGGCCTCCCATCGTTATTTTAATAAGGATGTTAAGGATCTGACCTTGTCAGAAGCTGCTGTAATCGCCAGTATTACCAAAAATCCCACAAATTATAATCCAATTAAAAACCCAGCTGAAAATAAAAAACGCCAGACCCTTGTCCTGAACAAAATGAAAGAACTGGACATGATTAATGAAACAGACTATGAAGAAGCGATGGCTGATGATGTATATACCCGTATCCAGCAGGTCAATGATGACCTGGCATCTGATGAAGAGACCATCAACTCCTATTTTGTAGATTCTGTCATTGACCAGGTTATGGAAGATCTGCAGACCGAGCTTGGCTACTCCTCTACTCAGGCTTATAATATGATATACCGTGGTGGATTATCCATCTATACAACCCAGAACTCAAAAATGCAGAAGATCTGTGATTCGGTTATTAACAATCCTTCCTACTATCCGGCCAATTCCCAGTATGAACTGACCTGGCGTCTTACAACTGTAGATGAAAAAGGAGAGAAACACAATTACAATGAGCTGATGCTCCAAAGCTTTTTTAAAAAACAGGAAGCTTCTTTTGACCTATACTTTACAAACAAAGATGATGCAAAAACTTATATTAAACAGTACAAAAAACGGGTAATTCCAAAAGGTGAAACCGTGGAAGCAGAATCGGTGTCTTATACCATCGAACCTCAGGTATCTTTTGTTCTGATGAACCAGGAAAATGGCAAGGTACTTGCCATTGTTGGCGGCCGGGGGAAAAAAACAGCAAGCCGTACTTTAAACCGGGCAACGGACAGCAAACGGCAGCCGGGATCTACCTTTAAAGTAATATCCACCTATCTTCCGGCACTGGACTCCAAAGGCATGACGCTGGCAACCGTTCATGATGACGCACCATATAATTATCCTGGCACCAACACACCGGTACGCAACTGGAATGGTTCCCGCTATAATGGTCTTACCAGCATGCGTCAGGCAATCTATAACTCCATGAACATTGTAACGGTCAAGACCTTGTCAGAGGTCACCCCGCAGACTGCCTATGCCTATCTGGAATCCCTTGGCTTTACCACGATTGTAGACAGCCGGGCCGATGAAAACGGGAAAGTATATACGGATATCGGACTTCCAATGGGACTGGGTGGATTAACCGATGGTGTCTATAACCTGGAACTAACCGCAGCATATGCGGCAATTGCAAATAATGGTGTCTACACCAAACCCCGCTTCTATACAAAAATCGTTGACCATGATGGTAATGTTCTTCTGAAGAAAAAAGCAGACAGCACACAGGTAATGAAGGACTCCACTGCCTTTTTATTAACCGATGCCATGCAGGATGTTGTAAATAAAGGAACCGGACGTCTTGTCCACTTCCAGAATAGTTCCATGCCGGTAGCCGGAAAAACCGGAACGACCTCAAACGATTATGATATCTGGTTCGAAGGTTTCACGCCTTATTACACGGCAGGAATCTGGGCAGGATATGATAACAACCGCAAGCAGTCTTCTACCTCTTACCATAAGATTATCTGGCGGACCATAATGGAACAGATCAATTCCGGAAAAGAAGTAAAAGCATTTCAGATGCCTTCCTCTATTACAAAAGAATTAATCTGTACCAAATCCGGAAAACTGGCAGTAAGCGGTGTATGTCCGGATACGAAATATGAATATTTTGCTTCCGGAACTGCTCCAAGTGAAAAATGTGATGCACATGTAAAAGTAAAAGTGTGCAAAAAATCCGGCAAATGTGCTTCCGTCTATTGTCCGAAAGAAGATGTTGTGACAAAGGTATATCTGATTAAGGAAACAGACGGGAAAGATGTTACCGCTGATGCCCCATATATTCTGCCAGAAGGATTTATGGATGATGTCTGTGATAAACATAATGCAGCTTCTTCTGGTTCGGAAGATGTGGATGAGGATTCTTCATCAAAGAATAACGATGCACTTCTCCCAGACCGTTTAGAGGAATCCGCAAAAGAGAACAAAGGAAAAAAAGAATAGCAGCCAGACAGGAAGGGGATCACACATATGAAAAAAGCGAATGTATTAATCTTTACTTTATTTAACCTGTCACTCCTTCTCACCATTATCATGGGAGTCCTGTATCTTCATCATTGTGATGAAAACCTCTCCCTGATTTCGGACGAAGTGACTGTTCTGGATGACAACTGGATCATAATTGATAATACGACCGGAGAATCCCGGGAAACATCCCTTCCCTGCGTTCTTACCGACCATGATAACAATGGATTCACCTTGATTCGAAGCTGTGACCTGAACGACCGGTTCTCAGACAGCATTGCCCTTTCCTCTTATTGCACCAATACAGAACTACTCATGGATGACACCGTACTCGCCACTACCCAAAAAGGAACAAACCGGCTTGCTGCTTCAACCGGAAACCAGATTCTGCTCTCTTCCGGCCAGGATTTCCAGAAAAGCTCTGCCATTATAATGAACCTCTCTTCCCAGATCTCCCCGGATGGCACCATATATGTCGCTGCGCCCGTTATTTCCACCAAAGCGGGTATTATAAAAGTATTTCTGCAAAAAGACAGTGGATATATCATCCTGAGTATTCTGATCCTCTTCATTGGAATCATCACCTTTATTATTTACCTGATGTATCCAAAGGATAGCGTCCAGGCATTGTCTCTGTTTTATTTCGGATGCCTGTCTGTCCTGATTGCCGTTCACACCTTATTCCGTCTTAGCATTACCCAGTTCGTGATTCCAAACCCAATGATGCTTCACGCCGTTTCACACATCTGCTATGCCTTGACACCAATTCCTCTTCTGGAGATCTGCAGGCGGAACTTTCAAGGCCGGATATCCGAATATTTCTCAATATTTGCCTATCTCACCCTGACAAATGTCATTTTACAAATCATTGTCTCCATTGTATTCGGGATTGATTATGCAGGCATGATCTTTATCTCCCACCTTGCCTTAATCTTTTCCTGCATCCTGATATTTGCCGTCTATTTTCTGTCTCAAAAGAAAAAAAATAACAAAACGACAAACCGGCTTTTCCTCTCGCTTATTCCGGTATTCATTACAGAGATTTTTGATGTAATCTGCTATCTGGCCGGATACATCCAGACAGAGTTTTCCCTGCTTCCTTACGGAATCTTTCTCTTTCTTGGAATACAGCTTTACTATCTGTTCCGGGAATCCATGGATTCCTACCTCTCCAATCTGGAACTGGATATCTACAAAAAACTGGCCTTTACGGATGATCTTACAAAGATTGCCAGCAGAACGGCCTTTAACAATGCATGCACCCAGATTAATGCCTGTCTGAAACAATATCCAAGGCTGCATCTTGTGCTGATGGACTTAAATAACTTAAAATATGTGAATGACGAGATCGGCCACGATGAAGGAGACCGCCTGTTAACGCAATCCGCTTCCATGATTCAGCAGGCATTTCAATCCATTGGTTCTGTTTACCGGTATGGCGGTGATGAATTTGTAGTGATTGCGCTTCAGCCATCCCTTAAGGAAGTAAAAAACTGCATAAAAGACTTCCGCCAACTAACTGATGAATACAATGAATCCAATCCGATTAAAATCAAAATTGCCGTTGGATATTCCAAGATTTATCCAAAAGAAGATACAGACATCCTGCAGGTCTTTAAACGTGCGGATGCCAATATGTACGAAAACAAACGCACTATGAAGAAAGAAGATGGAACCGATCAATTAAAACGGTAAAAATGTCTCAAAAATAAATACCACACTACAGGCTGCTAAGGCTACTGTTAAAAGACTTTTTTCCCGGTAAGCAAGCACAATCGCCGTCAGAAAGCCTGCAAAGGCAGACCATTTACTGGACGTAGCTGATAAAATCGCCGGAAAGGTCATAGCTGCCAGTGTAGCATACGGGACATAATATAAAAAAGACTGCAGAAAACGGTTCTTGATTTCTTTCTGAATCAAAGTCAGAGGCAGCATACGGATTAGATACGTTACGACTGACATGACAAGAATCTGTATGTATATTTTATCCAACACAATCCACCTCCTCTACTGGCACCGGGCACAGGACTGACGCAATTCCTGCGACAGCCACTGTTACAAGAATCATCCGGAATCCGGATGATATTCCGGATAAGACCGGCACAATTCCCAGAATATAATTCAGCAGCATTGCAGACACGACTACTGCCAGAACAGCTTTGTTCTTTTTTGCCGGTGGAAGAATAATGGCAAGAAACATTCCATAGATGGCAAGTCCCAGTGCACTGATCATATTTTCCGGTAAAAAGGTACCGGACAGAACGCCACACCAGGTTCCAAACGTCCATCCGGGGATTGCAGCTGACATTAAGCCATAAAAGAATTCCGGCGGCACTTTTCCTTCCCGGCATGCCGATACTCCAAATATTTCATCCGTAATACCAAAGGAAATAAAAAAACGATGAAAAAACGGCATCTTTTGATCCACTTTCTGGGACAGGGAACAGGACATGAGAAAATACCGCATATTAACAACAAACTGCGTAACCGCCATTTCAAACAAACCGCCACCATTCACAATTAACGATAATCCTGCAAACTGGCCGGCGGAAGTAAGATTCGTAAGTGAAATCAGCACTGCCTGTAAACCGGTAAGTCCTTCCTTTTTTGCCAGCATTCCAAAGGTAAAGGATACGGCAAAATACCCAAAACAGATAGGCAGGCCATCCTTTATCCCCTGTTTGTATTCCTTCCAATTCATAATTTTCTACCCTCAATAATCTCTCTTTTGTTTTTGAACCACATATAATATAGCCTTTTTCACTAAAAAAGGCAACCCACAGAAAACTTGTGTGAATTGCCCGTATATAAAAGCAGCCGGCTGCTTAATTGTTATTCTTTTGGCCTTGGTTTAAATACCAAAGATGCAAAATAGCTGAAAACCAGTGCAGAAGAGATTCCTACTGCTCCTGCCTGAAAACCTCCTTTGAAGATTCCAATAAAACCAGATTCATCGATTGCTTCCTTCATTCCCTGAAACAAGGTATTGCCGAATCCAAGCAGCGGCACTGTAGCTCCAGCCCCGGCCCACTCTGCAAAGGGCTTATAGATTCCCACCGCACCAAGGATGGCTCCCAATGTGACAAGAATGACCATAACCCGGCCCGGAAGCAGCTTTGTATGGTCAATCAGAATCTGAACAAGCAGACAGATCAGCCCGCCCACAATAAATGCCTTTATATAGTCCATAGATACTCCTCTCTGTCTTTTGAATCGTTTCATGATAAAGACGTCTCTGCTTCCAGAATCACACCATGGGCAATTCCCGGAACACTATTTCCTTCATTAAAACTAATCGGTGACAAAAGAGCCCCGGTCGGAACAAACAGAATCCGTTTCCAGTCCCCTTTTTTCATTTTATGCATAATGTAGCCATTCAGTGTAATTGCGGAGCATCCGCAGCCACTTCCACCGCTGTGGGTATCCTGGGTCAGCGAATCATACACTGCAATTCCGCAGTCCATATGACGATCCCTGATCTCATACCCTTTTTCAGAAAGAAGCTCTAACAGGATTTTCCGTCCCACCTGCCCAAGATCCCCAGTGATAATCTGGTCATAATAATCTGCTGGGACATCCAGATCCCGAAGATTGCGATAGATGGTATCTGCTGCAGCCGGAGCCATACAGGCTCCCATATTCATGGAATCCTTCAATCCAAAATCTACTATTTTTCCCGGAGTACCGCCATTAATCCGGATCAACGGTTCCTCCTTCTCCGGCTTTTTGTAAGAAAGCACCACCGCCCCGCTTCCGGTCACAGTCCAGCTGGCACATAATGGTCTCTGGTTTCCGTACTCCATTGGAAAACGGAACTGTTTTTCTGCACTGGCTGTATGACTCGATGTCATAGAAATCACATAATCCCCATATCCACCTGCAACCGTCATGGCACCAAGCAAAAGTGCTTCTCCCATTGTGGAACAGGCTCCGTATATGCCAAACAGCGGAATCTGAAAAATGGAGATACCAAAAGAAGTCGCAATCAGCTGACCCAGAAGATCACCCCCAAACAGGTATCGGATCTGCTCTTTTTTCAGTTTTGACTTATGAATTGCCAGACGTACTGCTTTTTCCTGAAGCCTGCTTTCCGCTTCTTCCCATGTTTTTCCGCCACAGAAAGGATCTTCCACCACTTCATCCAGATAGACTCCAAGTGGTCCCTCTCCTTCCTTTTTTCCGCCAACTGCTGCACTAGACAGCACATACGGTCTGCGTGCTTCTTCAAACAAAATACTTTGTTTTCCAATCCACTGGGATATTCTTTTTTGTTCCATATGCCACACCTCCTGATTTAAGATACTTTCTCCATTTATCCAAGGGCTCCACTCATTTTCAGAATCCAGTATAGTAATCCGAGAACCCAGCTGACAACAATTCCATAGAGAATCACCGGGCCGCAGATATTAAAGATCTTACAGCCGATTCCAAAAACCTGGCCTTCCGTCTGGAATTCTATGGCAGCAGAAGCAACTGAGTTTGCAAATCCGGTGATCGGGACAAGAGTTCCAGCCCCGCCAAATTTGGCAATCTTCGGATAGATGTTCAGTGCCGTAAGGATTACGCTTAATAACACTAATACCAGAATCTCATAATAACCTGCCGTCTTCTTATCCAGATTCATACTTAAAAACAGATTCATAAGCCATTGCCCAAGAACGCAGATCAGCCCTCCAACCCAGAATGCATTAATCAGATTAACGGTGCTGTTATGCTTTGGCGTTACGCTTTTTACATACTGATTATAAAGATCGCTTTTTTGCTGTTTATCAGTTTCCTGTACCACATCTTTTGCTTCCACCTGTCTGGAACTCAAGCTTCTTCACCTCCATATAGGTCAATCTGAACAAGTACCCCTTCTTTCTTTGTCCTGCTCCGGTCACTATATTCAAAAATCACAGCTAAAATAAACAGAATCGTAATGAACCCCACTGCGGTAATCTCCAGCTTTCGCTTCACTCTCTGATCCATTTTCTCATCACACTCCTTTCTACAAGTGTCTGTGATTTTCAAAAAAATATGCATAAAAAAACGCCAGTTTTCAATTAACTGACGTTTTTTTTATTACGGTCTCAATCCTTTAATGGGATTCCCCTTGCATCTTTATTGATGCTTCCGGTTAATACCATAATTCCTTCCACAAGTCCCCATATCTCAATACCTAATACAATGAAAACTCCTATCCCAATACAGCTTAGGACAAATCCCACAATGGTACAGATCAGCTGAATTACTGCCTTCTGGGTGAATCCAAGGTAAAAATTGTGTGCCCCAAAGCAGCCAAGAAAAATTCCAAGAAGCCCTGCAACAATCTTTGACTTTGCATCCGGAATGACATTCGGATCAATCTCTAAAGATGCTCCACACTGCATACAGATGGCTCCACCCTGACTGGTTGAGGCACCACAAACCGGACAGAAATTAACACCATATCCCTTCTTGGTTCCGCACTTTAAACATACGGCTGCCTGATCGGTTACAAATTGTTCTCCACAATTTCGGCAATACATCGATACAATCCTCCGTCTTTTGATTATTTACTAGAGATATTGTACCTCATTTTTTCCATTTGCACAATCTTTTCTTTCCGGCCATGTATTATTCCGGTAACAGTTCAGCCGTGGTGAACTGTTACTTATTCCGAAAACATTGGTGTTGAAAGATAACGGTCACCGGTATCCGGCAGGAGAACTACAAGATTCTTACCTTTGTTTTCCGGACGTTTTGCCAATTGTAGTGCTGCAAATACAGCTGCTCCAGAAGAGATCCCCACCAGGATTCCTTCCGCACCGGCAATTCGTTTGCCAGTCTCAAATGCATCTACATTTTCCACCGCAATGATCTCGTCATAGATCTGGGTATTCAAGATATCCGGGACAAATCCAGCTCCAATTCCCTGGATTTTATGCGGTCCTGCCTGACCGGTGGATAATACCGGGGAACCTGCCGGTTCCACAGCAACGATTTTCACATCCGGATTTTTCGATTTCAGGTATTCGCCCACACCGGTAATCGTCCCACCGGTACCAACACCAGCTATAAAGATGTCTACTTTTCCAGCCGTATCCTCCCAGATCTCCGGTCCGGTTGTCTCTTTATGTGCCTGTGGATTTGCCTCATTGGTAAACTGTCCCGGAATAAAACTGTTCGGAATCTCTTTCGCCAGTTCTTCTGCCTTTGCAATGGCTCCTTTCATTCCTTTTGTGCCATCAGTTAGCACCAGTTCTGCCCCATATGCCTTCATGAGATTTCTCCGCTCCACGCTCATCGTTTCCGGCATGGTAATGATCACACGGTATCCCCTGGCTGCTGCAATGGCAGACAGTCCGATTCCGGTATTCCCGCTGGTTGGTTCAATAATAACAGAACCTTCTTTTAATTTGCCTTGTTTTTCTGCTTCTTCAATCATTTTCTTTGCAACCCGGTCTTTCACACTTCCTGCCGGGTTAAAATATTCCAGTTTTGCCAGTATGGCTGCGTCCAGATTTTCTTCTTTTTCCAGATGGGACAGCTCCAGTAAAGGAGTTCTTCCTACCAGTTCACTTACGTTTTGATAGATTGCCATAAACTTTTTCCCTCCTGCTTTCTACTTAACAGCTGCAAAAGCTGATTCCAGATCGTCAATTATATCGTCAATATGTTCCGTTCCGATGGAGAGACGGACCGTATTCGGATAGATGCCCTGTTCTTTCAATTCTTCCTCATTTAACTGGGAATGGGTCGTACTTGCCGGATGAATTACAAGAGATTTTACATCGGCTACATTGGCAAGCAGGGAGAACAGCTCCAGATGATCGATAAAGTCTTTCGCCTTCTTATCATCGCCTTTAATTTCAAAGGTAAAAATGGAACCGCCGCCATTCGGGAAGTATTTTTTGTAAAGTTCCTTCTGGGACGGGTCATTCGTTACGGATGGATGGTGAACCGCCTCTACCTGCGGATGATTGGAAAGATATTCCACAACCTTCAACGCATTTTCTACATGACGTTCTACCCTAAGAGACAACGTCTCTAACCCCTGCAGGAAAATAAAGGAATGAATCGGTGAGATGGTCGCTCCGGTATCACGAAGCAGAATTGCGCGAATCCGTGTTACAAATGCAGCTGATCCGCATGCTTGTGCAAAATTCACTCCATGGTAACTTGGATTTGGTGTGGTAAGCTGTGGGAATTTTCCAGATGCCTCCCAGTCAAAGTTACCACCTTCTACAATAACACCACCGATTGTCGTTCCATGTCCTCCGATGAACTTGGTAGCGGAATGAACAACAATGTCTGCACCATATTCAATTGGACGAACCAGATACGGTGTTGCAAACGTATTATCCACGACAAGCGGAATCTTATGTGCGTGGGCAATCTTTGCAACTGCTTCAATATCCGTCACTTCTGAATTCGGATTACCAAGTGTCTCCACATAGATTGCTTTTGTATTCTCCTGAATCGCATTCTCAAAATTCTCCAGATTCAGTGGATTGACGAAGGTCGTTGTAATCCCATAGTCTACAAGAGTATGTGCCAGAAGGTTATAAGTTCCGCCATAGATATTCTCTGCCGCTACTATATGATCCCCATTCTGTGCCAGGTTCTCAATGGTGTATGCAATGGCTGCTGCTCCGGATGCCACCGCCAGGGCTGCACTTCCTCCTTCCAAAGCTGCAATACGTTTTTCAAATACATCCTCGGTTGGATTGGTAAGACGGCCATATATATTCCCGGCATCCGCTAAGCCAAACCGCGCTGCCGCATGCTCGCAATTACGAAATACATAAGAAGATGTCTGATAGATCGGAACGGCTCTTGCATCGGTAACCGGATCTGGCTGTTCCTGTCCTACGTGAAGCTGTAATGTCTCAAAACGGTAATTTTTCATATCAAAGTACCCCTTTCTTTTATATGTTAGTTTTCCTAGTTGAATAGTATGTTTTATCTGATAAGGCAACTATACTCCATTTTATTCCTTTTGTCAACAAAAATAATAAAATTTTTTTGCAAAACCTTAGTACCGCTACGTGTTCAACGGAGCGAAA
>JAQXIP010000110.1 GCA_029007845.1 Clostridiales bacterium | reverse complement strand
GCCGTACACTGGATCTTCTTGATGAAGATGATGATGTACAGGAAGTATATCATAACTGGGATGAGCCAGAAGAATAAATGAATCCACAATCCTGTTATCCGGTATGCTGCGTTTGTTTTTACCGGCTGACAGGATTTTTTTCTTTGGCTGCATGTTTTGACACATAGGTGACGAAAAAATATGCTATATTTTCTCAAAAGAAAGAGTTCTACTCGATAATAGGAAAATAAACACATGGGGAAACAGCAAAAAGGAGGTTTTTTACATGAATCGAGTCCAAAAAAGATGGAAAGGCGCGCTGGCATGGATTCTGGCGTTTCTTATGGTGTGCAGTATTATTACGCCGGTGGCAATTCCGCGGAAGGCGAAGGCGGCAGAGTCAGTACCAAGTGAAGCTTATATTCAGATTGGTGAAAATTATTATACCAATGGGATGACATATACGATGAGTAGTAAAACTGCGGTTTTGCAAATAAAAAGTCCGTCTGGTACTTGGAACCGCATGACAGGTAGCAGTGTGGTTAAAATGTCTAAAAACGATACTTCATCAGATGTTGAGACGATAGAGAATGTTGACCAGATCTTAATAACAGCGTTAAGCTTTGGTGAAGCAAGTATTTCGGTTAGCTATGTGGATGATGAAGGGAAAGCAGCTAGTGTTGTATTAAATATACATGTCGGTTTTTCTGTAGATTTTGGAAGTGGTTTTGAAATACTTGGTGGGAAACCAGTTCTTGTATTGCGTGTTGGAGAAGGAGCTAGAGAACTTAAGCTTATTTTCGAACAGAAAGACGTCAATTTTCCAGCGTATTGGTCTTCAAGTAATCCAGATGTTTTTTCTGTTTCTGATGATGGAATAAATCCGTCAGGAAATAATCAGACAGCAGGGAATAGTACAAAAGTGATTGCAAAGGGGGCTGGAAAAGCAACTTTAGAGATACAGACGGCAGATCCTACAATTACAAATATTAATGAAAAAAGACAAACGGTCAATGTATATGTTTTGCCTGCTGTCAGTCAAAATGGTTCAGTTTCAACTTGGATTGATAACAATACTACTTCAAAGCCGTCATGGGAGATGGGGGCAGGAGAAGGTAGTTTTTTTGTTAATACATGCTATGATGTAAATCAGGGTATTTCCCCATCTCAGAAAATTGCATGGGCTGTGAAGAAAGTGCCAGATAACTCTATCGGAACGGCGAATGAAAAATATCAGTTTTTAACAGATTCATTTGGAAGCGCAGAAGTTGGCAATACCTTTACTTCAAAGGAAGTAAATAGTTTTTCAATTACTACTTCAGAATCAATTCCAAATCAATATACGGTAAGAGGTGTTGCAGGAAAATATCAATTATATATTTTCTTAGCTGGAACATATGTAAAAGATCCAAATGTCACCAACGGAAATGGTGATCCTAAAACAACTGCACCTTATGATGAAACTCAGAAGTTTGATCCAATAGTAATTAACTTCTCACTTTCGGCTTCGGCTGAGATGTCCACTGATCCAATTGATATTAGTATGATTGCTGGAGACTCCTTGGATCTTGCTAATTTTTTTGGTACATCGAATTTTTTTCTGAAAAATTTATTTGATGGGCCATTTGTAGAACCAACAAAAACCGAACTTGTTGAATTGGAAAAGTTAAATGATGAAATAATTTCTATTAAACCTAAAGCAACTGGGACGGTTACTGTAACCTTGAAAGGAAAAAACGTTTTGGATGCATTTGCTGGTGATACTGGCGTGCCTTGGTCAAAAATTGCACGAAATTTACATCAGAATGATGATATTGAGATACGAATTCATATTAGTTCAAAATTTGAGTTAAACATAACAAAAGCAACTATATATAAGGGAAATTCGATTAATTTGCAAACAACACTTACTCCGCGGGATGAGGGGGCAACATATAGTTGGTCATCTAGTTCGCCAGATTGTGCTTCTGTTACCGCATCTGATTATACCGCAATTGTAAAAGCAGAAAAACCTACAAATGGAAAAGAAGTCACTATTACAGTTGTCTGCACCTTGAAAAACGGTGTGAAGCGAACTGCCACCTGCACATTACAGATTTTAGATGCGGTAAGTGCTATTAAGTTTAACCATAATGAGATGGAGGTTGAGGCAAAAGGCGATCCGAAACTTTTGAAAGTGAAAATAGATGGAACCCAGACTGGTTCAATGAATCTGTTGTGGAGATCTTCTGATGAAACAATTGTATCATTGGAGCCAACAGGAGATTCAACCAGTGCATATGTATCAGGGAAAAAAGTAGGAACCGCTATAGTATGGGTAGAAAATGCAGATAACTTTGTATATGCTACTTGCGTTGTAAGAGTGTACAGCGGGGTTACTTCTATTGAATTTATAAATGTTACCAGACCGCTACGTGTTAATAAGGCACAAAAGTATCTTCAACTGGATTTACAGGTTACATTATCGGATGGAACAACGATTGGTTTACCAGAATTAAATAAATATAATGTAGATTTAGATTGGCAGGTTGGAAATAAAAGTATACTGGATGTGACCAATGAAACTGGACTGATAGAATTAAAGGGTTCTGGAACAACCCGTGTTGCTGTAACGGCTGCAAAAACCAACCCTCTTGTAACTGATTATCTGGATATTACAGTAGGTGAACAGTCCTCCGGTCTTGCCATAAACCCATCCTCGGTAACCGTAGAGCAAGGCTCTACAGTAACACTAAATTATGTCCTGTCGCCGTCTGATTCTGGTGCTCAGTTAACATGGAGTTCCCTTGATTCGAAGATTGCCACCGTTACCCAGAAAGGTGTGGTAAGTGGTGTAAAGGCAGGCCAGACCTATATTATCTTAAAGACCGATGACGGTCAGGTTGCCACTGCATTAGTAACCGTTACCCAGAAGGCCTCCGGAATTACATTGGATGTCTATAACATTACGGTAGGTGTTGGCGATAGTTACACGGTAACGGCGAAGCCGAATCCGGCTACCAGTACAGAAACATCCTTCACCTGGACATCCAAAGACCCGACCATTGCTACGGTAAAGGACGGAGTAGTAACTGGTGTGAAAGCCGGCCAGACGATCGTTTTAGTAAAAAGCTCCCGGGGGGCAGTGGAGTATCTGTATGTTACAGTTCAGCAGGATGTTCTGGGAATGAAATTGAACTACAGTAACAAAGAGATTGGAAAGGGAAAAACCTTTACCCTGAAAGCTGTGTTCAATCCGGAGAAAGTAACGAATTCCAATGTGAAGTGGTCCTCCTCGGATGATAAGATTGCAACTGTAAACACAAGTGGAAAAGTAAAAGGAATCAAAGGCGGTACCGCAGTTATTACCGCCGTATCCGAAGATGGTGGCTACCTCGATTACTGTATTGTCACGGTTACACAGCTGACAAGTGGAATTAAGCTGAATTATTCCTCAAAGAAAATCCCAATAAAAGGGAAAGTAACCTTGAAGGCAACGATATCCGGTAATACATCCAAAAACCAGACCTTAAAATGGTCTTCCAATAATACAAGCATTGCCACCGTTTCGAATAAAGGTGTTGTAACCGCAAAATCAAAAATCGGAAAATGTGTCATCACTTGTAAGACGACAGATGGAAGTGGAGAGAAAGCAACTTGTACAATCCGGGTATACCGAAAGGTAACCGGAATTTCCCTTAGCAAATCTACCATTAAAATCCGGGAAGGAAAAACATACCGGATCACGGCTAAAGTAAAACCATCGAATGCCACTTATAAAAGTGTGTCATGGTCAACCTCCGATCCGGAGATTGCCACCATTGACAGTAAGGGGTATATTACGGCGGTCAAGGCAGGGTCTTGTAAAGTGTATGGTACGGCAAAAGACGGAACGAAAAAGAAGGCTTCCTGCTGGGTTTATGTTTTGGAAAATGTACCATCCACGGCCGTTACGCTGGAAAGTTCCAATATGGTTTTGGTTCGCGGAACAAAAAGTGTAATAAATTATACACTGTCTCCGGCAAACTCGACGGATACGGTTACCTTTACAAGCAATGATAAGTCGGTTGCCACCGTTTCTTCTTCTGGTAATGTCACCGCTAAAAAAGTCGGTACGGCAACGATCACAATACGCTCTGCAAGTGGAAAAAGAGCTCTGCTTACGGTGACGGTAATTGGTCTTAATAAGACGAGCCTGTATATGGAGCAGTATGACACCGAAAACCTATGGATTGAGGGCGCTGCCAATGTGATATGGGACAGCACCAATCCAAGTGTTGCCACGGTGTCAGGTGGTAAAGTTACTGCACGAAAACCGGGCACCGCAACAATTATTGCTTCCGTAAACGGAGTGAAGATGTATTGTAATGTTACAGTTGTCCAGATTAAGAAATAAAGGATGACGGAAAAATCCTGTCGAAATTCTATTCCAAGAATGACTTGTATCGTTTTTTCTCTTGTGATAGAATGTAGACGGGATTTTTTGAGTAAAAGATTTTCATGGAAACGGTTAGGAGGATTATTTATGAAACCGTTATCCCATGTTACAATGAAAGAGCTTCCTTTATCAGAACGGCCATATGAGAAATGCCTGCAATATGGAAGTCATGTTCTGTCCGATGCAGAGCTTTTGGCAGTCATTATCCGAACGGGTACAAAATCAGAGCAGTCGATTGAACTTGCAAGAAGAATTCTATGCCTTTCCAAACGAAGCAACGGATTGGAAGGTCTTTTTTATCTGACGGTACCGGAGCTTACCAGCATTTCCGGGATTGGAAAAGTAAAGGCAGTTCAGATTGTCTGTATTGCTGAACTGGCAAAACGAATGTTTGAACAGTCAGCCAAAAGAGAATGCCAGGTTTTTTCTCTGCCGGAACAGATTGCACAGCGCTTTATGCCATCTATGTGTCATCTGCAGAAAGAAGAAATCCGTCTGATCTTGCTGGATACCCGGTGCCATTTGATTAAAGATCTGGTATTATCCATCGGAACGGTCAACACATCCATTGGCGATATACGTGATATCTTTATTCAGGCGTTATCATATCATGCAACCCAGTTTGTGCTGCTGCACAACCACCCAAGTGGAGACCCGACACCAAGCCGAGAAGATATTCAATTTACAAAGCGAGTAATAGAAGCCGGAAATCTAATGGATCTTCCCCTTCTTGACCATATTATTATTGGGAATATGAAATATCTCAGTATGAAAGAAATGGAAATCATTTAAGGAGTTGTTAACATGTCAAAAAGAATACTTGGCATAGATTTTGGAACCTGTGTCTTAAAGATCTACAAAAGAGGAGAAGGCGTTATCGTTGATGAAAAAACGGTGATTGCCATCGCAAATAAAAACAATGTGATATCAGCCGGCGATGAGGCTTTTGAGATGCTTGAAAAGGCACCTGCCAATATTCAGGTTTCCTATCCGATGAAAAACGGAGTGGTAGCAGATATATACAAGATGCAGTATCTGGTTAATTATTTTTTGAAAAAAGCACTTCATACGAAAAAGCATTTTTCTTCTGCGGATTATCTGGTTGCAGTCCCGACCGATGTAACCGAAGTGGAGAAACGGGCATTTTATGATCTGGTCAGTCATTCGGATGGAAAGGCAAAACGGATTACCTTAATTGAAAAACCACTTGCAGCTGCTTTGGGAATTGGTCTTGATGTTACAAATGCACAAGGATGTATGACGGTAGATATCGGCGCAGAGACAACGGAAATCTCCATTATGTCTCTCGGTGGAATCGTTATTAGTAAAATCATTCCAATCGGAGGCCGTCATCTTGATACGGCGATTCAGTTAGCAGTAAAGAAAGAGCAGAATATCCTGATTGGAGATAAAACCGCTGAACGGCTGAAAAAAGAATTAGGAAGTGCTGTCTGTCCAGAAGAAGACCGCGTGATGAAAGTATATGGAAGAGATGTGATGTCCGGTCTTCCAAAAGAAGCGGTTGTTCCTGCCCGGTTAGTATACATGGCAATCGAGGAGCAGATTCACAGCATTATTGATGCGGTTCGGGTAATTCTTGAGAGAACCCCTCCGGAGATCTCATCGGATATTATTGACACCGGGATCTATATCACCGGCGGCAGTGCTAAAATTGCAGACCTTCAAAAACTGGTATCCCAGGAAACGGATCTGAAAGTTAATATTGCGGATGATTGCGAGAATTCGGTTGTGAATGGTCTTGGCACGATTATTGAAAATGACAAACTGTTTAAAAAACTATCTTTAGGGTTAAAATTGCAGGCATAAAAGCATTGATAGAATGGAGCAGAGGTTACCATGAGAAAAAAGAATAAAATATCAATTGAGCCAAAATATATATTTGTTACCTGCCTTGTTTTATGTCTGGTAATGATTCTTATTTCATATAAATATCCGGAAAAGGTAGCTCCGTTTAAAAAAGCGGCAGGTACGGTTGTCACACCAATGCAGAATGGAATCAATGGCATTGGAAGATGGCTTACCTCAAAAAATGATCTGTTTGCTTCCATGAAAGAGCTTCAGGCGGAAAATCAGGCATTGAAAGACAAGGTTTCTTCCCTCTCAACCGAAAATAAAACGCTGCGGCTTGAAAAATATGAACTGGACAGTCTTCGGGAACTGTACAAGCTGGATGAAGAATATGCAGAATATCCAAAAGTGGCAGCCCATGTTAAGAGCAAAGATACTGGAAACTGGTTTCATGTTTTTGATATTGATAAAGGTTCAAATGACGGGATTAAAGTTGGAATGAACGTGATGGCTGGTGACGGTCTTGTGGGAATTGTAACGGAAGTGGGACATAACTATGCCACCGTCCGTTCCATCATTGATGACCAGAGCAACGTCAGTGCCATGTTTTTAAAGACAACCGATACATGCAATGTAAAGGGAAATCTCGAGCTTATTGATGATGGGGTCATTGACCTGGAACTCATTGATAAAAACGCAGAGATCCAGAAGGGATACGAAGTGGTAACTTCCCGTATCAGCGATAAATATCTTCCGGGAATTTTGATTGGATATGTTCAGGATGTGAATGTAGACTCTAATAACCTGACCCAGTCAGGAACACTGGTTCCGGCTGTTGATTTTAGTTCTCTTGATATGGTACTTGTTGTAACTCAGTTAAAAGAATCCAATTACTAAACGAATGCGAGGTACAGGATAGGATGAAACGTTACTTCATAATGCTGGCGGTAATTGTATGCAGTTTTATATTGCAAAGTACCGTATTTCAGACATTGGCTTTGTCCGACATCGTTCCGAATCTGCTGATTATTATTACAGTCTCTGTAGGATATATGAGGGGACAGAAAGAAGCAATGGGAATTGGTCTTACATGTGGACTGCTCTATGACTGCATCTTTGGAGATTATATTGGATTATACAGCATTTTCTATCTGACAGTTGGTTTTCTGATTGGTTATAGCAATCTGCTTTATTATAAAGCAAATTATATTGTTTTTGGCGTATTTGTTGCGCTTGGAGATTTTCTGTATAATCTCTTATACTATATCTGCTGCTTTTTATTCCGTGGAAGATTCCATTTTTTCTTTTATCTAAAACGGATTATCATTCCTGAAATGATTTATACCATTCTTATTTCATTTTTGTTTTACCGTTTTTTGCAATGGCTGAACGAGAAGATTGAACAACTGGAGAAAAAGGAGGGATAACCTTGCTGGATACAATACTTGAAAAATTGAAGAACCTGATGCAATCCAGACTGATTCCGGTTGCGGTAATCTATTTTTTATTATTTTCCATTCTGATCTACCGCATCTTCCAGCTTCAGGTTGTGGAAGGTGAGAAATATGCGGAACAAAGTGAAAAACAATACGAGGTTACTACGGAATTAAAAAGCACCCGTGGAAATATATACGACCGAAATGGGGAAGTACTTGCAACGAACGAATTATCTTATTCGGTTACAATTGAAAATGACGGAACACTGACAAGCAGTGAAGAATTAAACAGTATGATTCACCGGCTTGTAAAGATTATTGAATCAAAAGGGGATTCTATTAATTATGAATTTCCAATTAAGATCGATAAGAAGGGAAAAATCCGGTTTACCGAAGAAGGAAATGCGATTCTGCGGTTTAAGAAAGATGTTTTTTCCCTGAATTCGGTTAATAATCTGACGGACGAACAGATTAATATGACAGCAGAAGAAGTGTTTGACTTTCTGC
The DNA here is from genome assembly GCA_029007845.1 of Clostridiales bacterium. Taxonomy (GTDB): domain Bacteria; phylum Bacillota; class Clostridia; order Lachnospirales; family Lachnospiraceae; genus SUG1228. The sequence continues at coordinate 80,874 of JAQXIP010000110.1, read as the reverse complement.
GCGGAGATACCGGAAGCAGCAGTCCTAAGTTTAACATTGATGACAGCTATTCGGATGAAGATGCCTTGAAGATAATGAAAGTCCGGTATGCTCTTTTCATGAACCGGTATAACCGCTATAGTTCGGATTATACACCAGCAACGATTGCTACAGATGTATCTGAGGCGACAGTTGCAGCGATAAAGGAGAATAGTGATATTCTGCCGGGAGTTGAAATATCGGAGCAGATTCAGCGTGTCTATCAGGAAAGCGAGTATTTTGCACAGATTCTTGGCTACACAGGGACGATTTCTTCAGAAACGCTGGCAGAATATGAAGAAAAGGGAGATGATTATTATTCTGCAACTGACCAGATTGGTAAAACGGGGCTGGAGAGCACTTATGAAGAATACCTCAGAGGAACAAAGGGTTATCAGAAAGTAACGAAGGATGAAACGAATAAGATTGTAGATATTAAGGAACGGGTAGAGCCGCAGGCTGGCAATGACGTTTATCTGACCATTGATGCCAATCTTCAGAAAGCATGCTATAAAATCTTAGAGCGGAAGCTGGCGGGCATTCTGATATCGAATATCGTAAATGGAACGAGTACAGGTTCAAAGGGAACTTCCGCATCGAATATCAAGATTCCGATTTATGACGTGTATTATGCCCTGATTGACAACAATATCATTGACATTGATTCGCTTAATGACAAACATGCTTCGACACTGGAGAAAAATGTCTACCAGAAATTTGAATCCGGACAGAATTCTGTTTTATCAAAATTAGACCATTATATGGCGGCTTCTAATACGGCTGCAAATAAAGATGCCGGAGATGAAATGGAAGATTATCTGGATTATGTGTACACGTTTATGGTTAATAATGATATTATCATTGCGAGCCATGTTGATACAGAAGATGCAACACTAAAAAAATACAAATCCGGCAAGATTAGTCTTAGTGCGTTACTGCAATATGCCATTTCCCAGCATTCCGGACAGGATGAGGGAAACTGGATTGATTTGTCTCTGCTCAATATAGGAGATAATTATTACAGCACCGAAGAATTATATACAAAGCTGTGGGATTATACGAGAAATCTGCTCCAAGAGGATGTCAGATTTAACAAAATGATATATAATAAATTGGTACATTCTTACAAAATTTCAGGAAAAGAAATTTGCCTTTTATTATTCGAACAGGGTGTGTTAGAATATGATGAGGGAGAGGTTGCCGATTTGGAGAACGGCGTGATATCTCCTTACAGCTTTATCATTAAAAAAATTAAAGCATTACAAATTACACCTGCCATGCTGGCCTTAGAGCCGTGTTCCGGTTCTGTCGTGGTTGTTGATGTGAAGACCGGAGATACACTGGCCTGTGTCACTTATCCGGGGTATGATAATAATAAAATGGCGAATACCATTGATACAGATTATTACAGCAAACTGGTTAATGACAAATCCTTTCCGCTGATTAACCGGCCTACAAAGCAAAAAACTGCCCCAGGCTCAACCTTTAAGCCAATTACTTCAATTGCAGGACTGGAGGAAGGGGTTATTAGTTCGGGCAGTACCATCCATGATGATGTGGTATTTGAAAAGATTAATAAGCCATATCCTCACTGCTGGAGTTCAAGCTCCCACGGAATGCTGGATGTTCCAAATGCGCTGGAAGTTTCCTGTAACTACTTTTTCTATGAAGTAGGATATCGACTGGGTCAACAGAATGGAATGTATAACAGTGCGAAAGGTGTTAAAACGATCACCAAATATGCCAAAGAATTTGGTCTTGGTAAAAAATCCGGTATTGAACTTTCGGAAGATGAACCGCATTTGTCTGATGAAGATGCTGTTCGTACCGCAATTGGACAGGCTTCTAACTCCTATACGCCGGTTCAGATTGCCCGTTATGTATCTACGATTGCAAATGAAGGTACTTGTTATAATCTGACGATTCTGGATAAAATCACGGATGTTTCCGGAAAAGTCATAAAAAATAATAAAGCAACCGTTTTAAATAAAGTAAAGATTAAGCAGTCAAGCTGGGATCAGGTCCATGAAGGAATGTATAAAGTTGTGAACGGTTCTGACAGTTCCATCGATTATCTGTTTAAAAAATTAAAAGTAAAGGTTGCAGGAAAAACCGGAACGGCACAGATCAGCAAGTCCCATCCGAACCATGCACTGTTTGTTTCATTTGCACCATATGATGATCCGGATATTTCGGTTACCGTTGTCATGCCAAACGGATATACTTCCAGTAATGCGGTAGAAGCAGCAAGGGACATTTACAAGTATTATTATAAGAAATCAAATAAAGAGGCGGTTTATGAAGGCGAAGTAACCGGACCGGAGGCGTCTCAGGGTAATATTGATTAGTTTTGTATACAAGAGTTTAAGGAGGCAACCATGAATCATTCAGTCATGATAAAAGGAACAAAATCAGGTCTGATACTGGTTCTTGATAAAAACACTGATTATGAAGAACTAAAGCAGGAAGTTGCAAAAAAATTTGATGAAACAGCCCGTTTCCTTGGAGAAGCGGTGCTGGCACTTACCTTTGAAGGCCGGGAACTGAATACCAATGAACAGCAGGAGATCATCCAGATTATCGAAGAGCATTCCCAGGTTCATATTGCCTGTATCGTTGAGCGGGATGAGAAACTGGAAGCAAAATTTGAAAAATCGTTAAATGAACATCTGATGGAACTGGAAAACAATACCGGAATGTTTTATAAAGGAAGTCTGCGCAGCGGAGTATGCCTTGAATTTGAATCAAGTGTAGTAATTCTTGGTGATGTAAAAGAAGGAGCAAAAGTAGTCTCCAAGGGAAACATTGTAATCCTTGGTTCATTGAAAGGAAATGCATTTGCCGGAGCATCCGGAAATCCAAATTCCTTTGTAGTGGCACTGGATATGGAACCGATTCAGATCCGGATCGCGGATATTATTGCCCGGTGTCCGGACGAACCGAAAAAGAAAAAATCCAAGGCTGTGATACCAAAGATTGCTTATATTGATCAGGGAAATATCTATATAGAGCCTTTGGACCGGGAGTCCATTAACGATATCCAGATTTAAGGAACCTTTTTATGTTTGTCTGTGCCGTAATTTACGGCCTTACATATAGAGAATAAGAAATTGGAGGAAAAACCCATGGGTGAAGTAATTGTAATTACATCCGGAAAGGGCGGCGTCGGTAAAACGACGACTACCGCTAATGTAGGAACCGGACTGGCAAAGTTAAATAAGAAAGTTGTTTTAATTGATACCGATATCGGTCTTCGTAATCTGGATGTTGTTATGGGACTGGAGAACCGGATTGTATATAATCTGGTGGATGTAGTGGAAGGAAACTGCCGTATTAAACAGGCTCTGATTAAAGACAAACGTTATCCGAACCTGTATCTTCTTCCATCTGCCCAGACAAGAGACAAAGATTCCGTTTCACCGGAACAGATGAAAAAACTGGCAGAGGAGTTAAAAGAAGAGTTTGACTATATTCTTATGGACTGCCCGGCAGGAATTGAACAGGGATTTAAAAATGCGATTGCAGGAGCAGACAGTGCACTGGTTGTTACGACACCGGAAGTATCCGCTGTTCGTGATGCTGACCGGATTATTGGTCTTCTTGAAGCAAACGAGATGAAGAATATCCATCTGATTGTTAACCGTCTCCGTACGGATATGGTTAAGCGGGGAGATATGATGTCTGCCGATGATGTGGTAGAGATTCTTGCAATTGATTTAATTGGTGTTGTTCCAGATGATGAAAGCATCGTTGTGGCAACGAACCAGGGTGAGCCATTAGTTGGCAATGATTCCATGGCGGGACAGGCATATATGAATATCTGTCGTCGTCTCATAGGAGAAGAGGTACCATTACTTGACCTGAATGGAAAGAATAATATCTTTTCCAAGATTTCTGGCCTTTTTAAAAAGAACTAAGGAGGATAAGCCATGAGTTTAACTGATTTCTTTCGAAAAAAGACTTCAGGAAGTGTTGCAAAGGACCGGTTGAAGCTTGTACTTGTTTCGGATCGTGCAAACTGTACCCCTGATGTGATGGAACAGATTAAAAATGATATAATTAACGTGCTTTCAAAATATGTGGAGATTGATATGGATGGTTTAGATATTAAGATCTCCCAAACAGAATCAGAGGGAACAAATGGCAGTGTACCAGCTTTATTTGCCAATATCCCAATTAAAGAAATGAAAGGCACGAATAAATAAGGATGATGATCCATGTTTAATTTTCGGCAATATGACTGGAAAAAATATAATGTTTCCCTGATCGGGATTGTAACAATACTAATGTTTATCAGCTGTTATCTGGTAAAATGGGCTGCCGATTCTGATTTGAAGGCAAGCTATTTTAGAGGCCAGTTAACCAGTATGGTGTTTGGTATCGTTATTGCGGTTGTGGTATCATTAATTGATTACCATTTTATCTGCCAGTTTGTATTATTATATTATATTTTGGGCCTTATTTTACTTTTTCTGACAAAGTTTTCTCCACTTGGAACAGATCTGGGAACCAGCTGTTACCGCTGGCTGAAGCTGGGGATTAATTTCCAGCCAAGTGAAGTATGTAAGCTGTTTTTAATCTTAGCGCTTGCGGTATTCTTTACAAAGTACTATGAACAGCTGGACCGATTTAAAACATTGGTTCTTGCCGGCCTGATTACCATTGGCCTGACCATCCTGATTATGCTGCAGCCGGATCTGTCTTCCAGCCTGGTAATGGTTTTCATATTTGTAATGATGGTATTTGCCTCCGGAATGTCTTATAAGATTCTGGCTCCCGTGGTAATCTGTATCATACCGACCTTGATTGGAGTGATATGGTACTGTCAGCAGCCATATCAAAAACTATTAAAACCATATCAGTATAATCGTATATTTGGCTTTCTGCACCCGGAAGATGTGGCAAATTCCACCATGTTCCAGCAGAATCATTCGGTGCAGTCGATTGCATCCGGCCAGTTGATTGGGAAAGCATTGTCAGATGCCACATCTACGGTGAGAAGTTATTTTTATGTAGATGTCCGGGAAAGTGATTTTATCTTTTCTGTAATTGGGGAAGAACTTGGTTTTGTCGGAAGCAGCCTGATTATCTGCCTTTTGGCTCTTGTCATTTTTAAATGCTGGTCTACTGCCTGTAAAGCCAGAGATTATCTTGGAAAAATGATTGCCATTGGAATTGCATCGATGTTTATGTTCCAGGTGTTTGCAAATATTGGCGTTGCCTGCCGGATTCTGCCAAACACTGGATTACCGCTTCCGTTTTTAAGCAGAGGACTGACTTCTTTACTTGGATGCTCCATCGGGATTGGGATTGTATTAAATATTGGGTTACAGACAAAAACAAATGTCCGAAATACATTTGAAATAAAGGATTTGGAAGAAAGGGGCATATAAAAGTAATGAATATTGGGATGATTGCACATGATTCAAAAAAGAAACTGATGCAGAATTTCTGTATCGCATACCGGGGAATTTTAAGCAAAAACGAAATTTATGCCACTGGAACAACAGGACGGCTGATTGAAGAAGTGACCAACCTGAATGTACACAAATATCTTGCAGGTCATTTGGGCGGCGAACAGCAGTTAGGTGCCCAGATTGAACATAATGATATTGATCTCGTTATTTTTCTGAGAGATCCGTTAACTCCCAAATCCCATGAGCCGGATGTAAACAATGTAGTAAAGTTATGTGATATCCATAACATTCCACTGGCTACTAATGTTGCAACTGCCGAGCTTTTAATAAAAGCATTGGATCGGGGAGATTTGGACTGGAGAGAGATTTTAAAATCATGAGAAGGAAACACAATACAGTTTATTCCATCACAGCAGGTTTTCTTTGTCTTATGTTATGTTTAAGCGGATGTGGTGGTGTAAAACAGGAAGAATTATTTTGTTATAAAGATTCCATGGATACGATCACTTCAGATTCTTCGATGGATGATTCCATAAAGCGTCTGCCTTTATTTTCTGAGAATCTGTGTGTGATACCGGTAAGCCGGGAGAATGATAACGATGCTTCTCTGACTGCTTCGTCGGAGTTTTTGGTTAATGAATCCGCTAACCAGGTTGTATATGCAAATGAAGTATATAAGCGGATCTATCCAGCCAGTATTACAAAACTTGTTACGGCCTATGTTGCATTAAAATATGGAAATCTGGATGATACCGTGACAATCAGCCATGAGGCGGCCAATATTACTGAATCCGGAGCAAAAAAATGCGGCTTTTTAGAAGGGGAAACGATTACACTGCGAGATCTTCTTGGTTCTTTCCTTGTCTATTCCGGAAATGATGCAGGAATTGCAATTGCGGAGCATGTGGGGGGAAGTGTTGAGAAGTTTGCTGATCTGATGAATACCGAAATGAAACAGCTTGGTGCGACCGGTTCTCATTTTGTCAATCCTCATGGACTGCATGATGAAGAGCATTATACGACTGCCTATGATATTTATCTGGTATTTCATCAATTACTTCAATATGAGGAATTTGTTCAGATTATTTCACAGCCTCAATATGAGTGTAAGTATTATGCAGCTGACGGTTCTGAAAAGTCCCAGACTTTTGAGACAACAAACCGTTATCTGAAAGGAACAGAGAAGATGCCCGATGGAGTTACAGTGATCGGAGGAAAGACCGGAACTACGGATGCAGCAGGCAGCTGTCTTGCCATTTATGCAAAAGCAGACGATGGAACTCCTTATTTAGCCTTCGTGTTTCAGGCTCAGAACGGAGATGATTTGTTTTCACAGATGTCAACTTTATTAAACTATATTAATCAATCATCATAACCGGAGGCTTTTATGTTGACATTATTTCAGTATCGGAAGAGCAGTCGCCTTCCCAATACAGGAAAATGGTTTATTCACGTTAATAAAAGACAAAGGGGCTGTATTTGAACAGCCCCTTTCTGCACCATTTGTAAATATTTTAAGCATTGTTTCCAATCCGTCCGCAGTAGCTAAGGGCATATAAACCGCTGATGCCTACCAGAGCATATACAATTCTGGATAACAGTGACATGTTGCCAAAAATCATGCGGACCAGATCAAATTGGAAGAATCCAATTAATCCCCAGTTAATCGCACCTATGATGACCAAAATCAATGCAATATAATCAAGTGTTTTCAAATTGCTGCCTCCTTCCTGTGAAACTGGTTTCAACCGGTTATGACAATATTATGAACAGATTTTCTTTTTTTATTCATTAATTAATTTGAAAAATAATTAGGAAAGGGTTTCCAAGCGGCAAAAGAAAAGCTATAATAGATGTTAGCCTGCTTTGGGCACTGATTGATGGAAGGAGTTTATGTGCATGTCACAGGACAGTCTGCGGAGAAGAAGAGAAAATCGTGTCATTCCATTAAAAGACCGTTTTCGGTTTAATATTACCTATTTCCTATTTCTCATTCTTTTTATCTATATTGTTTTTGTCTTTTTATCCTATCTGGGCAAAAAACATGTTTCAATATACGAAGTGAATTACCAGAGCATTGCGGATGACAATATTTGCCGTGGGCTGATTATCCGGGATGAAACGGTTTATAAAAGCAGTGACGAGGGATATATTAATTATTATGTCAGCGATGGAGACTGCGTTGGGAAAAATCAGATGGTATACACATTGGATGCGAAAGGTTCGGTTTATAATGAGTTGACCAATTCAGAAAATGAAATTACCTTTACCTCAGACAATTATGCAGATATCCGGTCAGAGATTTTCTCGTTTAAAAATACGTATCAGGATAGCTCCTTTTCCAGTGTGGCTGACTTTCAATATACAATGGAAAATAAGGTTATGGAACTAAGTGATAATAACCGGGCACAGCAGCTTCGTAAAATGATGAAGCAATCCAGCATGGTAAAAGATGCTTTGTCTGTTGTCAAAACGCAGGACAGTGGTATTATCTCTTATACCGTTGATGGACTGGAAGGAATTACGGTAAGCCAGGTAGGACCGGATCAGTTTAAAAAAGAAGCTGCCAAAACGCAATTACGCCAGAATGGGAGTATTGATGCCCAGACTTCCGTCTATAAGCTAATTACGAGTGATGCATGGTCACTGGTACTGAATCTCGATAAAGAACAGTATCAGAAGTTAAAAGAAAAACAGCAGACACAAAAGGAAAACGGTTACACGACCGGACAGGTTTCCATTCGTTTTATAAAGGACGATATTTCTACGGTCTGTGATTTTGATCTTTTTACCAAACAAGGCGGATATTTTGCAACGCTGTCCTTGAATAAATATCTGATTCATTTTATTAATGACCGTTATATTGATGTGGAGCTTTGCTTAAATTCTGCATCCGGATTGAAGATACCGAATACGGCGATTACGGAAGAAACCTTTTTCACAATTCCGGTCGACTATCTGTCATTCGGTGCAACCGGCTCATCAGAAGTGATAACGGTTCTCAGCAAGAAGAAAAATGGAGAGAATTCTTATTCGGACATTAGTCCGGAGATTTATTATAAGGATGAGAAAACGGCATATATTTTGTCCGATCAGCTGGAAACCGGTGATATGATTGTGAATCCAACTACGAAAGATACTTTAATGCTTGGAGACACTGGAAAACTTACGGGAGTATACAACATTAATAAAGGTTACAGTATTTTTCAACGGATTGAGCCGGTCTATGAGAATGAAGAGTATACGATTGTAAAATGTGATACCGATTATGGTTTATCCAATTATGACCATATATTGCTGGATGCTTCCGCTGCATCCAATCTGGAAACAATTCAATAAGGAGTGATTTTATGATAGAAGAACAGCTAAAAATAGTGGAAGAAAACATTCAAACAGCCTGTAAAAAAGCGGGACGTGACAGAAAAGAGGTAACATTGATTGCCGTCAGTAAGACAAAACCGGCCTCTATGGTGGAAGAAGCCTATGCCTGTGGGATTCGGGATTTTGGAGAAAATAAAGTTCAGGAACTGGTTTCGAAAGAAGAAATACTTCCAAAAGATATCAAGTGGCATCAGATTGGACATTTACAGCGAAATAAGGTAAAATATATTGTTGATAAGGCGGCACTTATTCATTCGGTTGATTCGATCCGGCTTGCGAACCAGATTGAACAGGATGCTGCAAAGGCGGATATCATCTGTCCGATTCTTTTGGAGGTTAATGTTGCCAGAGAGGAAAGTAAATTTGGCTTTTTGGAAGAAGAAGTAATGGAGGCGGTGGAACAGATCAGCCATCTACCCCATGTACAGATCAAAGGTTTGATGACAATCGCGCCTTTTGTAGAGAATCCGGAAGAAAATCGCATATTTTTTAAAAAATTAAAACAATTATCGGTTGACATCGCTGGCAAAAACATTGATAATGTATATATGAATGAGCTTTCGATGGGAATGACCGGTGATTATATGGTAGCAGTGGAAGAGGGCGCTACTTTTGTAAGAGTTGGCACCGGTATTTTTGGCGAAAGAAATTACACAAAAACAAACATATAGGAGACTGATGTATATGGGAGATTTTTTTAAAACGGTTTTAGGATATTTAAGCCTAAATGATGATACAGATGATGATTATGATGAATATGATGATGAGGAAGAAGAATTAGAGCGTCTGGAGCGGGAGCGCAGCAGGGAAGTGGAGCAGGCAAAACGGGAAGAACGTGCTGCAAAAAGACAGGCTGCAAAAGCAACAAAACAGCAGGCCCGGGAAGAAAGCGCTGCACAGGCAGAAGCTGCTGCGTCAAGAAGAACGACACGGTTTGAACGTACTCCAAATAATAAAATTGTACCAATCCGTACAACTGTGAAAGGGCTTGAAGTTTGTATTATGAAGCCTACTTCCTTTGAAGATTCCCAGGATATATGCGACATGCTGTTAACTGGCAGAGCCGTCATTGTGAATCTTGAGGGATTTGATGCAGATGATGCACAGCGGATCATGGACTTTATCTCTGGTGCTGTTTATTCGATTTCTGGAAAATTACGACAGATTTCCCGGTATATTTTTATTTTCTCACCGGAAAATATTGATATCTCTGGTGAAGACATGGATCTGGTTTCGGATGAAGGAATTAATATTCCAAAGCTGGACAAGGATTTATAAGCAAAAGAAAAGAATTTTTAGGGTGCTTCCGTTCAACGTATCGTGCTGTGTTTCTTGGCGGCTGGATTGTTGATTGTTGAAGCATTCTGTTTTTTCGCTGGTTTGTGCATTATAGTAATCAAAAAAACGATCAGGAGGATTTGATATGCTGACACCTATTGAATTACAAGGAACGACTCTGAAATCAGGAATTGGATATAATAAAAAAGAGACTGACCAGTTTTTAGAGAGTGTTTACCGCAACTATGAAGAACTTTACAAAGAAAATCTGGAATTGAAGGACAAGATTGAGAACCTAAATGAGGCAATTCAGCATTATAAAGGAATGGAAAAAACATTACAGAAAGCACTGGTTCTTGCAGAGCAGACTTCCTCTGATATGACGGATGCCGCAAAGAAGAAAGCAGCCATGATTGAAAAGGATGCAAAAGGCAGGGCGCAGATTATCCTTCATGATGCAAAGGTGGAGTGCAACCGTATTCAGGATCAGATTCGTAATCTGGTTCAGCAATACGATAAATACCGGACTCAGTATAAACAGCTCGCTGCGTCCCAGCTGGAATTATTAGAAAGTGAAGGTTATCAGATTAAAGTGTCTTCTTTTGATCTGGATGAACCGGAATCGGATCTGATTGCTGATTCGGATGACGATTACGGTTATTTTCAGAAATCGGTAGAAAAAACTTCAGAAGAAGCATTAGAGACCTACAATAAGGTGGAGACATTATCTGCGGAAACCAAGGTTTTTGAAAAAATAAATTCTTCCCAGCCAGATACAACGCCTACTTCTATCTATTATGAGATGGCAAAACGGGAAGAAGAGAAGGAGAAAGTACCGGAAATCACGGTTCAACCAGCACCGGAGCCAGAGCCTGCCCAAACGGTAACAGCCGTACCAGAGCCGGAGCCTGTTTCCGTTTCGGAGCCTGTGCAAGTTCCGGAGCCTGTTTCAGTTCCGGAGCCTGTGCAAGTTTCGAAGCCTGCGCAAGTTCCTGAGCCGTCTCCAGTTCCGGATCCGGTGCAAGTTCCTGAGCCATCTCCAGTTCCGGATCCGGCGTATTCTTATGTGGCGGCTGCAGTGGAAGAGAAAAAGATAGAAGAGGAAAAGAAGCCAGAAGTTTCTAACCAGACTCCAGAATATCATGTAACGGATGTGAAAGAAGTTGCGCCGGTTGTTATGGAACCAACCGTTTCTGTTGAAGTGAAAGAAATTACACCATCCTCTCTGGATGCCCAGAGTAAATTTTCAGAGACCATTTCTGCTTTACCGAATCTGGATGACGAGGATGAATTTGAATTTTTATCATAAAAGATAAGAGGCTTTAGATATGAAAGATAAAAATTGCCGGAATTATATCAAATATTTTGCCGGAATTATTCTATTAACGATACTGGATCAAGTGACAAAAAAGGCTGCGATTCATTATCTGGCTGGAGGGAAAGATCTAGAACTGATTCCGGATGTCCTTGTGTTGCATTTTTTGGAAAACCGAGGTGCTGCATTTGGTATTTTAGAGAATCAGACATTATTCTTTGTTTTGTTTGGCATTCTTATTTTGGGAGGAATTGGATTCTGTTATTTCCGGCTTCCTTTAGAAAAGAAGTATATTCCGTTACAGTGGATTGGAATTTTTATCAGTGCCGGAGCAGTGGGAAATCTGATAGACCGGATATTCCGGGGATTTGTAGTTGATTTCATCTATTTCCAGATTATTCGTTTTCCGGTGTTTAATGTTGCAGATATTTATGTGACAGTGGGAAGCATTGTATTAATCATCTTACTGTTTTTCTATTATAAAGACGAAGAATTTAATTTCCTTTCCATAAAAAACCAAACAGGAAAAAAGGATTCCTAAAGAAATGAACCAGACATATAGAATTCAAGTGAAAGAGGATCAAAGTGGAAGAATTGATAAGTTTCTTTCCGATGAGTACCCGGATTTCTCAAGAGCGCGTATTCAGAAATTATTAAAAGATGGAAAAATTCTCGTGAACGGTAAAAGTGTAAAAGCAAGTTATCTGATTGAGTACAAAGATCTGATAGAAATCAACGAGCCGGAGCCAATTATTCCGGATATTTTGCCGGAGAATATTCCTTTGGATATTATTTATGAAGATGAAGACGTTATTTTAATTAACAAAGGAAAAAATATGGTGGTGCATCCCGCACCCGGGCATTATGAACATACATTAGTCAATGCCTTGATGTATCATTGTGGCAAGGAGCTTTCGGGAATTAATGGTGTTTTAAGACCAGGTATTGTACATCGGATTGACCGGGACACAACAGGGGTTTTAATTGTATGTAAAAATGATAAAGCGCATCTTTCTTTGGCAGAACAATTAAAAGCCCATTCAATCACACGAAAGTATGTGGCAATTGTTCATCATCATATTTCATCTTGCGATGGTACTGTGGAAGGGGCAATTGGAAGACATCCGACAGACCGCAAAAAAATGGCAATTGAACCCGTCCATGGTAAACCTGCAGTTACGCATTACCATGTTCTTTCTAATTTGAAGAAGCCATATGCGTATATTGAGTGTCAGTTAGAGACTGGACGAACGCACCAAATCAGAGTCCATATGTCAAGTATAGGACATCCAATACTTGGGGATCCGGTATATGGTCCGGCGAAATGTCCATTTCATCTGGAAGGACAGACGTTACATGCAAAGGTATTTGGATTTGTCCATCCTTCAACCGGACAGTATATGGAATTTTCTGCACCATTACCAGATTATTTTAAAAAGCTGTTGAATGATCTGGATTCATAATAAAACGGGAGGCTATTGATACGATGTCGGAGTCAGACATAACTTCAGAAGAAAAAAGTACAACCATTCGATTGCATGAAGGTGAATTAAATGTCATGGAATTGTTATGGTCTAATAATGAACTTGCGGCAAAAGATATTGCAAAAATAATTAAAGAATATATCGGCTGGGAGAAAAATACTACCTATACTGTGATTAAACGTTTGATTAAGAAAGGCGCTATCTCCAGACAGGATCCAGGATTCTTATGTAAGGCGCTCATTTCAAAAAAAGAAATTCAGGAAATCGAATGCAATGATTTGATCCAGAAATTATTTAATGGTTCGATGGAATCTTTTATTGATGATTATTTGAAATACCAGGATTTCACAAAAGAAGAACTTGCTTCTTTGAGCAGTATTATGAAAGCAAACCGGCGAATTCTCTATTAGAAGGGAATGTCGTGTCAAATAGATCTATGCGACAAATACCGATTTTGCGAAAAGATACACATGAAAAGATAAGGAGGATTGCATTAATATGGCATCATCAAACGAATCTATGTCTTACCATGACAAAGTTAAAGTTGACAATACATTAAAACTGCGGGAAATTCTTAAGGGATATCCGTCATTTGTGAAAGATTATTTCCGGGCAATCGAGCCAAATACATCGGTTCGGACCCGAATATCATATGCATATGATTTGGGCGTATTTTTTCATTTTCTCATCGAAAACAATCCTGCATTAGATGAAATTAAAAATATTACTTTAGATGATCTGGATCACTTAATGCCTCAGGATATTGAAGAATATCTGGAATATTTAAAATACTATACATCTAGTGACGGACAGACGCATATGAATGATGAACGGGGATTATTCCGGAAATTGTCTTCCTTGAGAAGTTTTTATTTATATTTTATTAAACGGGAACTTCTGCATAATAATCCGACACAGGTTGTTGATATGCCAAAGCTTCATAAAAAAGAAATCATTCGTCTCGATGCCGATGAAGTTGCTGATCTCCTGGATTATGTGGAACATGGCGGGGATCAGATGACTCCGCAGAAAAAACGGTATTTTGAGAAAAATAAAGTGCGTAATCTTGCTATTTTTACCTTGTTTCTTGGAACCGGGATTCGTGTATCAGAATGTGTTGGTCTGGATCTTACCGATATTGATTTTAAGAATAACCGGATTAAGATCGTTCGAAAAGGTGGAAAGGAAGACTTTGTGTATTTCGGTGAAGAGGTAAGGGATGCACTCTCCCGCTATCTTACGGAAGAACGTAACCAGATCACGCCATGTCACGGACACGAAAATGCACTTTTTTTGTCAATTCAAAAAAAGAGAATGTCTATCCGAGCATTCGAAAATCTTGTTACGGATTACGCTTCTCACATAACGACGATAAAACATATCACTCCTCACAAGCTGAGAAGTACTTATGGTACCAATCTATACCGGGAAACCAATGATATCTACCTGGTGGCAGAGGTGCTCGGCCATAATGATGTAAATACGACCAAAAAGCATTACGCCGCTTTGGATGAAGACCGAAAGCGGCGTGCTGCGAATGCGGTTCATTTGCGAAATGACTAGTTTAAAATCGCACTTAAATTCTTTAATTCTTTTTTTACACCGTAACTGGTGCTTTTGAAGGAACTGTAACGGAAAATCGAAAAACCGCTAATTTGATCAATGGTACGATTATATTCTACTTGTCTCTGTAAAATGTTTTTATCCTTTGAGTACCATCCGGAATCAAATAATGTATTTTTGGCAGTTGTCTTTGAAACACCGGCACGGTAACCGGCTAGAGAGATATATAAATCTACATCGTCACTTTTTTTGGCAGAAACCCACGTATTGACTGTGCTTTTATATGGACAGACACTGTGAGAGAACGACCAGTAAATCTGCGGGGTAATATAATCAATATATTCATCAGATGCCATCCATTTTTTTACATCACTATAGTAATTATTGGCTGCATATAAATTGCTCATATTTCCGGCTGGACTTATGCCAAATTCAATCGAGGAATCAATCTTATGGATTGCAGTATGTATTTGCTTTAATAGTTTATTTACATTATCCCTTCGCCAGTTCACAATTGTTTTATAACCTTTGTTTTCTTCCTTTGCATCGGCTACATAGGCTTTATATTCTGTATAATCAAAATTCTTTTTATAGTTGCTTCCTAGATTCGGATAGAAATAATCGTCAAATATGATTCCGTCTACATCATAGTTGGAAACGATCTCTTTCACCCCATTTGTAATAAGATCACGGACTTCTTCGCTGGCCGGATTATAATATAACGATCCTCCATAAGAAAGTACGTTCCGCTGGGTGCTTTTATTGGATGAACTTTTCCACATTCTGGCAGGATTATCTTTTGACAATTTACTCAGGGACGTAGAACCAGAGGAAACACGATACGGGTTAATCCAGGCATGGACACTCAGTCCATAGCTATTTGCCTGTTCAATCATAATCTGTAAAGGGTCATATCCGGGATCTTTTCCCTGTTGTCCGGCAGCATACACCGACCATGGAAAATACTTACTCGGATACATTGCGTCTCCATATGGCCGGACCTGAACGTATATTGTATTATAGTTTTGTCCGGACAGTTTTGAACAAACACCTCGGAAATATGTAGTAAACTGCTTCTCGTTCATCTGGTTCATCTTTGCCTCTAATATATCAAGGTAAGAAAACCACACTGCACGAACTTCTTTTTCTTTTGTTGCGGCCTTGGAGTAAGTGCCACAAGATAAACTGCTTATTATGAGAACAAGCCCCAAAAGAATGGATAATCCTAGTTTGCTTTTTTTAATTATTCGTTTCATTCCTCTTCCCTCTTTCTATATGTTCGATTCGGTTATTCCCAGTCTGGTCAACGTCCAGTCTCATAGCTTTCAAATACAGCGCTGACAGACTGGTAGATTATTTTTGCGGTCTTCTTTTGGAATGCCGGATCATTTAGTTTGGAACGGTTTGAACTATTGGAAAGAAAACCAATCTCCAAAAGAACAGATGGCACAGAATTATATTTTAACACATAAAGATTTGGGCCATCTTTTACTCCACGGCTAGATAATCCTAAACCGGATGGAAGCCGGTTATCAAAGAAGTATGCCATTTTTTTACTGGTTAAGTTATTCGCCTGTGTACGATTGTTTTTGGAACTATAATACACTTCAAATCCATTCGGACTTGAGGATACGGATGAATTCTGATGAACCGATACAAACAGATCTGATTCCACAGTTTTTGCATAAGATGCTCTGGAATTCAATGTCCAGAATGTATCATCACGGCGTGTCCAGTATGCCTTAATATCAGAAGAACTGCTATTAAAATAAGTTTTCGCATATTTATATGCAATAGCCAGATTAATATCTTTTTCTTTTATGCCTCCACTAATTGCCCCAGCGTCATGTCCTCCATGTCCGGCGTCAATTAGCACAATCTTATTATATACTTTGCTTGGATTGGCAACCAGAACCGAAATATATTTTCCATTATCTACCAGTTTGAAGCCCTGAAGCTTACTTGTTGTTACGGTAATATAGGTTCGGTTGGATGGTTCATCATAGGTAACCGTATATTTCTTTATTGTATCTTCGGTTTTAATGATTTTTTTACTTTGTAAGTAAAAATCTTTATAATTGCCTGGTATAATAATCCGGAATTTATTTTTCCAGTAATAGTCGGATGTAGTCAGTGATTCAACGGTTATACTTTCATCCGCTTTTACGAGATTGAGCGCATATCCATAAGTGGCCGATAAAATTTTAACCGAACAAACACTCTTTTCTGTAGAAACAACAGCCCGGCAGTCGGAATCATAGGTGATTAGAACCGTAACTTTTCCTTTTGCTGTCTGGTTCGTAACCTGAACGGATTTGATATAATTCGCTTCCGATAAAAGATTAGAATCCCAGATAAAACTGCCACATTCATTTAATGTCTGCTGAAAGGTAAGGGTTACGGTCTTCTTGGAAGAATCTACTGAATACTGCATCAAATCCTTAAAAGAATAGATATTATTAACGAAGAAAACATCTTCCGTAGCATTACCAGAAACCCGCATATTATAAATCATATTTTGATAAGTATTAAAATCAGACAGCCTGTGAACGGGTGATTGGATTGTCTGATAGATTGTCAGATTGTCGGAAGGGGCAATATCGGTCGTAATCAGTTTTTGGGAATTCTCTCCAGAAGAATACTGATATCCTAAAAGGGAACATACCGAACTAACTGGAACCATAATATCACTGGTTGTGTTTTCAGGAGCAATGGAATATTGAACCAGAAAAGGTGCAGCACTTATCGTTTTCGATATTGTTTTTGTATCGGTTGTTAATGTTACTTTTTTATCATCCAGTTTCATACTGAGTGTCCGGTTAAACTGGGAAAGAGTTAATGTCCTGCTTGTCTCATTAAAGGAGTAGCCTGTATGAAGCACCTCTGAAAATACTTTTTTGGCAGGAACATATAATACCGAATTTTTCACAATTGCCGGTGTGGAAGATAAATCAATGGGATCTGTGTTGAAGCTGATGTTATTATAACATTTGCCGGTATACTTTTTTTCAACACCATTCATCGTAACTGTAATCTGATCCGGATCATTTAAAGTAAAAACAGATACTCCTGAATAGCTTGCTGCGGCAATCGCATCTCCTTCGGGCGGCACAATCTCGGAAGCCAACGCGATATCCGCAGGTAAAGATTCCGACTGGTTCGATGCCAACACAGGAGAAGAAACCAACATTCCGGAAAGCAGTGCAACGGAACAGGAACAAATCCACTTTTTGAAACTGAAGTTAAAATCGGGATTGTTAGAAATCTTTGAAAACATATATATAACCACCTTTATCTCTTGTCATCATCTATCGATGATTCTAAAAAACAAAGGTGTTAAAAGTATGGCACATTTTGACTAATTATTGGTAATTTATAGAAGTTTCATCATAGGATTCCTCGTAGTAAGGGATAGTAAGACATCCTCCTGCCTGAACGTACTCGGCAGAAATACCGTTAATGTCTTCTATCTCCTGTATATAGTCATTCAGAGAGCCAAATTCACTGGAATAATACTGCTCTGCAATCTGCCATACGCTGTCTCCCGCTTTTACTTCTACTTTTGTAATCAACTTCTGGCTGTGTGGACGGTCTGCTTTTGTTACATGATGCCCAAGGAAACAGACACAAACTGCTAAAACAAATACAATAAGCATTCCATGCAGAAAACCTGATTTCGATTTCTGAAAGAACCCTGCAAATGGATTCCCAAACATAATCTGATTATACATAGCACATTCCTCCTAAGATTGACTAAAAACACTCGAACACCTGTTTGAATATATTATAAAACACGAACATCTGTTTGTCAAACCCTTTTTCGAAACTATGTTCGATTTTTCGTTTGACATCCAGATTTTAATGTAATATACTTGTTCTAAGATATGATGAGGAGGAACATTATGAGTCAGGGAAAAATTACAGCAAAGCAGTCAGAGATACTGGAATATATAAAAGAACAGATTCTAAAGAAAGGCTATCCCCCTACTGTC
This sequence comes from Clostridiales bacterium, assembly GCA_029007845.1. Lineage (GTDB taxonomy): Bacteria > Bacillota > Clostridia > Lachnospirales > Lachnospiraceae > SUG1228. Next base: position 62,426 of record JAQXIP010000110.1, on the reverse strand, counting down.
CGGGAGATCTGTGAGACAGTACATCTCAAGTCAACATCTTCCGTTCACTCTCACTTAGAATCATTGGAAAAAAACGGATATATAAGACGGGATCCAACAAAGCCCCGGGCGATTGAAATTGTAGATGATACATTTAATCTGACAAGACGTGAAATTGCTAGTATTCCAATTGTTGGAACAGTTGCAGCCGGACAGCCGATTCTGGCTCAGGAGAATATTGAAGGTTATTTTCCTATGCTGGCAGAGGATCTTCCCAATTCAGAGACATTTATGCTCCGGGTAAAAGGCGAAAGTATGATTAATGTTGGAATATTTAATGGGGATCTTCTTTTGGTACAGCGTCAGGATACCGCTTTGAATGGAGATATTGTTGTTGCTCTTGTAGAAGATAGTGCTACGGTTAAGACATTCTATAAAGAAAAGGGACATTTCCGCCTGCAGCCGGAAAATGATTATATGGAACCGATTATTGTCGACGAGGTTTCGATTCTTGGCAAGGTCTGCGGATTATTCCGCAAATTCTAATCATGACGGTAACTGTCTTGAACCGCCATTACGTCGGAAAATAAAGACTTCCCACATGTAAATTCACTGACATGCTTCGTGGGAAGTCTTAGTTTTAAGTCTTATAACGAATCTACCGTAACAATTTTTCCGTCTCTCCAGATTCTCTCCAGATCATAGAATAAGCGGTCTTCTTTTGAAAAAACATGGACGACTACATCGCCATAATCCATCAGGATCCAGCTTGAAGAACGATTCCCCTCAATTCGCTTTGGATGACAGCCTTTTTGCGCCATTTTCTCTTCCACACAATCAACCAGTGCATCCACCTGCGGAGCATTGGAACCATCTGCAATAATAAAATAATCTGCAATTACGGTAATATCAGATATGTCAATAATCCGGATATCGCCACCTTTTTTTTCATCCAGTGCCAGATATGCTGTTTTTGCCATTTCTTTTGATGTCATTCTTCTCTTCCTTTCTTGAAGCTCATAGATTAGAGTAATATTCATACGCTTCCCTTGTATAGGAGTCAATTTCTTTACTGTTCATACCATCCAGATAAGAAAGCGTATTTTTTAAAATCAGTGCGACGGTCTGATCGATATCTACAAAAGCAAGTCTGCGTACATCTGTGAGTCCAGGAATCTGTTTTCTTCCCGGTTCCAGATAATCTGCTGCAAATAAGATTTTCTCCAGTAAATTCATATCCGGTTTCCCTGTCGTATGCCAGGTAATTGCAGATAAAACACGGGAATCCGACACACCATACTTTTCTTTTGCATAGTATGCACCTAGTTTTGCATGGAGAAGATAAGGATTCCTTTGCTCCACATCTCTGACCGGAATCTGGTATTTCATACATTTTTCCAATAATTTCTCATCAGACATATATTTCACACAATCATGTAAGAGACCGGCAAGGCTTGCCAGATATACGTCCTCACCATATCGCATCGCCATACAGGCACAGGTATACTGTACGCCTAATGTGTGCTGAAAACGTTTCTCACTTAATTTATCTTTTAGCTTATCCTGTATTTTTGCAATCAATTCCATTGAATCATTCATTTTTTATCCTCTTTTAGAATCAAATTCCTGTAAAAGCTGTATTCTCACTTCTTCCGGTAACAGGTAGCGAATGGACTGGTTGTGTTTTAACTTTTCCCGGATATCAGAGGAAGAGATGGAAATCTGCGGAAGTTTTATAAGATCAATCCTGCCGCCAAACTGTTTCTCTAACGACTGTGCCGCCTGCAAAAGAATATCAGGATCCTGAGATGCGGTTACTCCTGCTCTTCCAGAAGCAAGAATGACTGCATTGCGCAGAATTTTTGCTGGCGACTTCCAGGATGCAAATTGCAATAAGGAATCGCCACCGATAATAAAATAAAAATCAATCTTCCCTGCAGCCAGAGACAGCAATTCCTTAAGCCGACCGGAATCATTGCCCTGCAATAAAAGATCCGGTTTTTTTGACAGTATTTCCAAAGTATCCGCTGTATAAGTAACTCCAAGACGTTCCAGCTCTATAGATGACACGGAAAAATCGGAATTATCCCTGACCGCTTTTTGGGTTAATTCAAACCGCAGTTTATCTGGAAGAATTTCTTTCTCCAGTTTATGTGGTGGTTTCCGGGCAGGCAGAAATACCACATGATCCAGATGGTACTGCTCCTTTGCCGCCTCTGCCAGAAGCAGATGTCCATTGTGAATGGGATTAAACGTGCCACCCATTAATCCGATTTTTACCGTCTGCATATTACCACCTTCCTGTTACTTTGGAAGTTCAATCTTTTTCTTTGTTTTAGACTCCCGGTACAACACAATTTTTTTTCCGATAACCTGAACTATCTCTGAACGGGTATGTTCTGCAATCGTTACAGCCAGTTCTTTTGGCTCATCCCCGCAGTTTTTCAGAACCGATAGTTTAATCAACTCTCTTGCTTCCAATGCCTCATCCACTGCTTTTGTCATCTCAGGTGACAGGCTTCCTTTTCCAATCTGGAAAATGGGATTGATGTTCATGGCAAGCCCCTTCAGATAGGCTCTCTGCTTACTATTCATCCTCTATTTTACTCACTTTCTTATTTATAGTATTCAAAAGAATAATCCTCTAATAACACGGTATCCCCTTCTTAAATTCCTTTTTCTTCCAGTTCATCAATAATTCCGTTTTCATGAAGAAACTTCTGGAAGAAAGCAAATCCTTTTTCAGAATCTAAGTTGGTATATCCAAGCAGCCTGCGGATTCGGGAACCAGTAACGGAGAATGTGTGTTCATCCACCTGTTCAATTGCAACTTTGTCATCTGTATTTGCCATTAATTCCGGGAAGAATTCCCGTTCAAAAGTCACCGGCTTTTGATCCAGAGAATCCAGAACCTGTTTTGTGTAATAAAGCAGTTCCTTTACCCCTTTACCACTAACAGCAGATATTGGAAAGACCTTAATCCCCTGTGGTTCAAATTCTTCTTTTAATAAGGTAATAACCGTCTCTTCTTCCGTGCCATAAAACACATCAATTTTATTAGCTGCAATAATCTGTGGTCTTTTTGCAAGCTCCGGATTGTACCTCTCCAATTCCTCATTAATGACCTTGATATCCCTGATTGGATCCCGTCCTTCTGTGGAAGCCGCATCCACCACATGAATAATGACTTTTGTCCGTTCAATATGGCGTAGAAACTCGTGTCCAAGGCCAATTCCCTCAGAAGCACCTTCAATTAATCCTGGAATATCTGCAATGACAAAACCATCTGCACCTTCCAGATCGACGACACCAAGGTTCGGATTCAGTGTTGTAAAATGATAATTGGCAATCTTTGGTTTTGCATTGGTTACCCGGGATAAAAAGGTTGATTTTCCTACGTTTGGAAAGCCTACAAGACCGACATCCGCAATTACTTTTAACTCTAATATGACGTTCAGTTCCTTTGCCTGCTGACCTGGCTGGGCAAATTTTGGCGCCTGCATGGTAGAAGTGGCGTAATTCATATTTCCTTTTCCACCATTTCCCCCGCGAAGAATCACCTCTCTTGGGTTGTCATAATTCATATCGGTAATTACTTTTCCGCTTTCTGCCTCTTTTATAATGGTTCCGGGAGGAACTTTCACGATCATATCGCTTCCGTCCCGTCCATGACAGCGTTTCTTGCTGCCTGGTTCCCCGTCTCCGGCACAATATTTTCGAATATGGCGGAACTCATTTAACGTATTTAAACCTTCATCAATCTCAAAGATCAGATCTCCGCCTTTTCCACCATCGCCACCATCCGGGCCGCCTGCCGGAACATACAGTTCCCGTCGGAAACTTACGTGGCCATCTCCGCCTTTTCCGGAGCGGATATATATTTTAGCTCTGTCTGCGAACATATTTCCTCATTTCTTTCTGAAAAAAATCCCCAAATCCTTGACTGCTCAAAAATTTGGGGATCGTATCCTAGACGTTACTCATCTATTATTTTGACTCAACTGGGTATACAGAAGCCTGTTTCTTATCTCTGCCTTTACGCTCAAATCTAAGAACACCATCTGTTAACGCATACAAAGTATCATCTCCGCCACGTCCTACGTTTACACCTGGATGAATCTTGGTGCCACGCTGTCTGTACAGGATGTTACCTGCTAATACAAACTGTCCGTCGGCTCTTTTTGCGCCAAGTCTTTTGGATTCGGAATCACGACCGTTCTTTGTGGAACCAACTCCCTTTTTATGAGCAAAAAACTGAAGGTTCATTTTTAACATGTCACATACACCTCCTTAAATGATATGAATAAATTCTCTGCCATACTGTTCACCATATGCATCCCTGACTGCTTCTAATCCCAGAAAAAGGGAATTCAAAAGAATCTCTGATTCATGGCTGACCGATGAATGAATCCGGAAATCGATCCGACCACCGTCTTCACTGGCAGTACAAACAATGTGATCTTCCGTAAATGATTCGATGGAATTAACTGCATTAAGCACCAGCGCCGAAACTGCGGCACACACCACATCTTCTCCGGCATCTGCAAACTCTGCATGTCCATCTGTATGGAATCCGCATAGCTTCTCATGGTCATTATAATATTTTTCAATAGTGATCATCGTATCAGTCCTGCTTGATTAAGCATTGATTTTTTCAATCTTAACCTGCGTATACTGCTGTCTGTGACCATTTTTCTTATGGTAACCAGTCTTTGGTTTGTACTTGTATACGATAACTTTTTTTGCTTTAGCCTGTTTTACAACAGAAGCATCAACAGATGCGCCAGCTACCGTTGGAGTTCCAACTTTTACTTCTCCATTGTTTACAACTAAAACCTGATCAAAGTTTACAGTTGATCCAGCTTCCGCATCAATTTTTTCAACATTAATGATATCGCCTTCTTCAACTTTGTACTGTTTTCCACCAGTTGCAATAATTGCGTACATAAAGGCACCTCCTATAATCATTACTCGCCAGCTGTGGTGGTTATTCGATTCCAAATAACACTTTGAAACCTCGCTGTGCGGCACACTAGATTATTTAATCATATATTGGACAGTCTGTCAACCCTTTTTTCATTGTAAGCTTCATCTTTTGTAACAGTTCAGCCGTGACGAGCGCACAGCCGCCGGAAGCACGCAGAATATCAGGTACCATGAAATATCCTTTTGAACACGTCGGTACTTGGCTTTGCGTTTTTTTGCAAAACCTTAGTACCGCTACGTGTTCAACTGAGCGAAAGCGGGTATTTCATGGTACCTGATATTCTGCGTGCTTCCGGCGGCTGTGCACTCGTCACGGCTGAACTGTTACCATCTTTTCATTCCCGGTACTCTTCCAGCAGATTAAGCTGCGCCAGTTCTTCATACAATGGTCGTTTGATCTTCATCCGGGTTATTTCCACAAGCTGGAGTTTTGTCTGATCTACCAGTATGGTTTTCACTGGATCCTTACTTAAGAATCTACGAAATGTGGCTAATAAATCGACCTGATTCTCCGGATTTTTCATATCAATAAAATCTACCAGAATGATGCCGGATAGGTTCCTTAACCGGATCTGGCGCGCAATTTCCTTTGCCGCTTCCAGATTGATTTTGTGAAAGGTCTCTTCCGGAGCCCGTTTTCCTGCGATCGCTTTTCCGGTATTTACATCAATTACAGTCAGTGCCTCTGTTGGTTCAATGACAAGATATGCACCCGACTTTAACCAGACCTGTTTTTTTAAGCATTTGCTGATGCTGGATATAAGACTGTAGTATCGTTCCATGGAAATCAGTGTGTCCTGATAAAATACAATCTTGGGCTTTTGTTCCCGGTCTTCATACAGCTTGCTGATTTCTGAATACAGATCTTTATCATCGGTTGTGATCTGGTTTATGAAACTGGAATTGGAGTCAAAGGCAAAATCCAGATAAGAAGGTCTTGGAACATACACCCTGGAAAAGCAGGAAGCATGCCGGGCTTTCCTTAGAATGTCGTGAAAGCAGGAAGATAACTGTTCATATTCTTTTCGAAGAACAGCTTCCTCCGCCCCTTTTGCACTGGTTCTTGCAATGATTCCAAACAAATCATTCGTTTCCTTACGAAAACCGAAAAGAATCTTTGAGAGGCGTTCCCGTTCCTCTTTCTCTTTAATCTTAGAAGAAACACCAATGGTTGTTTTCCCGGAAGACAGTACAAGAAAGGTTCCATTTAAAGACAGATTGGTCGATAAGCCTGCCTGCTTTGTTTTTAACGGTTCCTTTATAAGCTGGACGAGAAGCTCATCTCCATTCTTTAGTACCGGTTTCTTTTTTTCATTTAAAAAAATAGAATTTTCGATCTCATCCATTGGAAGATACCCAATTTTTTTCTCAGCCAGTTCTACAAAAGCACCGTGGATGTTTTTCACGATATTTTGTACTTTTCCTACATAGATCGTCCCAACGGCATCTTGATCAGCGGCTGGAGAGAGCTGGACAGATTCCAGTTTTCCGTCTGATAAACCGGCACAGACAACTGCCTCTTTTTTCCGGAACAGCACCATATGATTCATGATATACACCTTCCCTGGGCAGAAAGGGAGCAAAGCCCGTTTTCCTCGTCATTGTAATAAGTATCCAGACGGTGTACCTGAAAGGAATCCTCAGAAAGTGTCCGCCCAGTGTAGTGATAAAATGCCTGCAGCACAAGAGCTGGCTTTAAATTATCACTGCTTCCGGTAGACAGGCGCATCATCAGAACAACCGGCATTCCATCCACGGACTCTCCTTCTCTATTCTGGTATGTCAGGATCATTGGCCGGATATCGACTGTCTTCAGGCTTTTCTTTGTTTTTTTCTCAATCTCAATAGAGTCCTGTCCATAAAAGGCACGGAAATCTTTCTGAAATGCTTCAATGGAATAAGAAGTATCTTCCGGGTCTAAGGAGCTTCCCTCTTTTAATAAAATCAGATAGTCTGCTGCAGCAACAACTGACATGGCCGGTTTTGTTTTATCCGGAAGAACCCCGTATTGAAGAATCTGGATTTCGTCATTCAGACAGGCATTAATCCGTAATAAAGCCTGGTCGGAGTCCCAGATATCGGTAACTTCTACATCTACATATTCGCCCTCACTGGTAAGCCCTACTCCGAGAGGGGCTGCAAAAGACATGATCTGATGCGGATTAAAGCCCTGGGAATATGCCACCGGCAGATTGGCTTTCCGAAAAATCTTCTGAAAATAACGCATGAGATCAAGATGACCGATAAATTTCATTGAACCGGTCTTTTTAAACCGCATTCTTACTTTCAATACAAACACCTCCTTTATACTTGAATGCACCACATCCGGAACAGCCCTGACGGCAGTTTGGTGTCACTTTTTCTGCCCTTGCATTTTCATATTCCCGCCATAAAAACTGTTTGGTCACACCTGCATCGATAAAATCCCACGGGAAAAGCTCGTCCTTTGCCCGTTCCCTTGCTGTATAAAACAAAGGATCGATCTTGTTTTTCGAAAAGGCATCCATCCATTTATCAAACTGGAAAAACTCTGACCAGGAATCGAACATACAACCGGACTGGTATGCACACAAAATCACTTTTCCAAGTCTGCGGTCACCTCTTGCCAGCACACCCTCCAGCATTGTAAGGTCGAACTCATGCCAATTGTATTTCATGCTTTTTTGATTTAACTGTTCCCGGAATTTACTGCTTAAAAACTGCTGTTTCTCTTTGAATTCCTCACTCGTTGCCATACGGACCCACTGGAACGGGGTAAACGGTTTTGGAACAAAGAAGGAAGTACTGGCTGTGATGCTTACCTTTCCATTACGCTTGTCCTTCGGAATGGTGTAATAATTCTCGGCAACTTTTTCACATAATTTTGCAATCTCTTCAATATCATCAAACGTCTCCGTAGGAAGTCCAAGCATAAAATAAAATTTCACTTTATTCCATCCGCTTTCAAAGGCATCCATGGAACCCTTTAAAATCACTTCTTCGGTCAGCCCTTTGTTAATGACATCTCTTAAGCGCTGGCTTCCTGCTTCCGGGGCAAATGTCAGACTGCTTTTCTTAATATCCTGCACTTTGCTCATAACATCCAGTGCAAATGCATCAATCCGAAGGGAAGGCAGGGAGATATTCACTCCCCTGGAGCCAAATTCATCAATCAGAAAATAGACCAGTTCCTTTAATTGGGAGTAATCGCTTGAGCTTAAGGAGCTTAACGAAATCTCATCCTGTCCGGTAGACTCTAACATCTTTGCCGCACGGTCTTTTAAGAATTCCACATCCCGTTCCCGGATTGGGCGGTAGATCATTCCCGCCTGACAGAACCGGCATCCACGGATACAGCCACGCTGAATCTCTAAAACGACACGGTCCTGGGTGACCTGAATATAAGGAACCAGAGGCTTCTCCGGATAAAACGTATCCGACAGTTCCATCACAACCTGTTTTTTGATCACCGGTTTCGCATGGGCATTTACCGGTGTAAAAGAAGCCAATGTTCCGTCTTCGTGATACGCTGCTTCATAAAACTGCGGAACGTAAAGACCTTCAATCTGGGCAGCCCGTTCTAAAAAAGCCTTCCGGCTATAGCTGCCGCTGGTTTTCAGTTCCTTATAGGCATCAAGAAGTTCAAAATAAACCGTTTCTCCTTCTCCAATATAGAAAATGTCAAAAAAATCTGCTAAAGGCTCCGGATTATATGCACAAGGTCCTCCTCCGATTACAATTGGATCTTCCTCTTTCCGGTCTGTAGCAATTAATGGGATCTGGGATAGATCCAGAACCTGAAGAATATTCGTATAACACATCTCATATTGGAGCGTAATACCAAGAAAATCAAATTGCTTAACCGGCTGCTGGGATTCGAGTGAAAATAAAGGGATGTGTTCTTTTCTCATAATTGCATCCAGATCCGGCCATGGTGAATATACCCGTTCACAATAGGTATCTTCTCTCTTGTTAAACATATCATAGAGAATCTGGATTCCCAGATGTGACATGCCGATCTCGTATACATCCGGAAAACACATACAGAACCGGATATCCACCTTCTCTGGATCTTTTACTACCATATTCATTTCATTTCCAATATACCGGGCCGGTTTTTCAACCGACAAAAGAATTTTATCCGATAAAGCAAGTTTCCTCATATCTCTGTTTTTTCCTTTCATTTTGTATACTGCTCTACAATCGACGCATATTTCTCACGGAGAGCGTCCTCTACCATGTGATAATCAATGGATTCTTCCAGATAAACTTTCTGCTTTGTTAACTGCTGGTACCACGCCGGCTGATTTTCCTTAGAATGTGCCATGTAACAGCCGATTCCAATTAGCATGGAAAGTGCCAGCCGGATGAAAAAGCCTTGAAAACGTTTCTGTTCCTCTGTCTTCTGGAATTCTTTGGCGATGGAATCCTTACTGGTATTGTGTTGTGGTTGTGAAACCATCTGTCTTGCAAGCTGAATCTTTTCCTGCCTTGACAACAAGACCATGCGCCTCCTTTTCCCTTATTTATTATGACTTTGTGACCTTGATATCATATCATATTCTCACAGGTGGTTTTATATGCGGGAAAAGCAGTACAGTCATAGATAATAGTACCATAGTTTGAAGGCGATTGTAAACTTGTATTTGGTTCCCTGTTATGCTAAAATAGCGTTGCGTAAGAAAAAGAAGAAAGGATGTGTCACCATGCCTTGGTGTCCAAAATGCCAAAACGAATATAAAGAAGGAATTACGGAATGCAGTGAGTGCCATGTTGCGCTGGTTGGTGCAAAACCCTCGGTAAAAAGCAAAGCAATTGCCAAATGTGTGGATCAGCAGTCTGCCGATCAGTTTGCAGCGTATCTTCTGGAACAGGGAATCGAGAGTGCTGAATCGGAAGAGAATAAAACCGATGGCTATTTTTTCGTGTTTGTCAACAAAGAAGACGAAAAGAAGGCACTGTCTTTCAAGCAGTCTTATCTTTCCAGTGACCAGAATGCGGATGAGCCGGGAGAAAACCAGACAGAAGAACAGTTAGAGGAAGAACAGGACTCAGAAGAAAAGCTCGAAGAGCTAAAAGAAGAAAATGATGCGGCAAGGCTTCGATCCGGCGGAGGACGCCCTTACATAAACAAGAAAGACCGCTACTCGGATTATGCTTCAACTGCCGTGCTTTTTCTAGTCTTTGGTGTCGCCGGTTATGTTTTTGTGATTCTCAACTTAATCGGAAAATTAAATGTAATCAATGGAACTCCGATTGCAGTGATCTATTTCGTTATTTTTTCTGCATGCCTTGCAGTCGGTATCGGAACCGGACGCCGTGCAATTAAAATGAAAGCAGGAATTTCGGATGAGCAGGAAGCCATTAAAAAAATCAGTACATGGCTTAATACAAACATTACAGAGGAATATATTAGTGAACATACCAATCTAAAAGAAAGTGATGAAATTAATTATCTGAATATCAGCGGGCTGATTTTTAGCAGAGCAAAAAAAGCATTTCCGGATTATGACAGAGATCTGATTGAACAGTTGTGTGAAGATCATTATAATGAGCTGCTTCCGGAAGAAGAACAAGAATAGGATAACCGGAAAAGAGGCAGAATGCAAGATATGATACCATACCTTGCATTCTGCCTCTTTTTATGATTCCGGCGGCATGTTCTGATATTTTGCTTTGCGGTAAATGGCAAACGCCTTCTCAAGATTTTCCACATAAGCCTCTTTTACATCCCCGCCAAATTCTCCATCTAATGTCCATGGAATCGGCGTATGGGATGCAAACAGAACTTTGGATGTCTTAAAGCAATAAAACATCTCGTTGGACGTATCATTTAATAATAGTCCTCCAATAATATTCTGAAGCTCAATCGGATTACGAGGCATGCGGATCATCATAATCTCAAACAGTCCATCATCAAAGTCCACTTCACTCATCTCATAGCTTTTCATTCCACCTACCGAGAGAGAATTGGTAATCATTCCAAAGATAAAGTCATCCTCCATCTTGTGTCCGTCACATTCCATCCGGATATGAAAGGATTTAATATTAGCAAGACTTTTTGCTCCTTCCAGAATATATGCCATATGTCCCATGGAATTCTTTATATTCTGCGGTGTGGAATAAGACACTTCGGTAAATGCCCCAAATGCAGCTATATAGATAAACGGTTTTGAATTAAAGATGCCAACGTCACAATAAAAAGGTGCCCCTTCCATCACAAGCGAAGCAGCCTTCAATTTATTGGAGGATATGGACATGCTTTTTGCAAAGTCATTGGTGCTTCCTGCCGGAATATAGCCAATCGGTACCTTCTTCCCACAGGAAAGCACACCAGTCACCACTTCATCCAGTGTTCCATCCCCACCGGAGCAGGCGACCACATCATAGTCTGCTGCAAGGTTCCTGGCACAATTGGTAGCATCTTTTTCACACTGGGTTGTATAGACAGTCACCAGATAACCTGCTTTTGTATATAAGTCAACAATAGAAAGCAGGCTGTTTTTAATATATCCTTTTCCTGCATGAGGATTTACAATAAAAAGCATTTTTTTCACGAAAAAACCTCCTCAAGTTCTTCTATGGTTAATTGATTGAGAAAAATCTCCTGAGACCGGATTACCGAATCCGATAATAACTGCTTCTTTTTCTGAAGCTTTAGTATTTTTTCTTCTATGGAATTGCGCGTAATTAGTTTCACTACTTCCACCGAATGTTTCTGGCCAATTCGGTAAGCCCGGTCAGTAGCCTGCTCTTCCACCGCCGGATTCCACCACGGATCATAATGGATGACTGTATCTGCCCCGGTAAGATTAAGACCGGTACCTCCTGCTTTCAAAGAAATCAGAAAGATACTATTCTCACCGTTATTAAAACGGTTAACCATATCGGAACGGTCTTCTTTTGACGTGCTGCCAGACAGATAAAAATACCCTTCTTTTGCCCGGTCGAGTTCTTTTGCAATCAGATCGAGCATGGAAGTAAACTGGGAGAACAAAAGAATCCGCCGCCCATCTTCGGTAAACTGGGAAAGGGTACTCAGCAAAAGATCCAGTTTACCACTTCCACCGTTATAATGTTCCAAAAAAGTAGACGGATGACAGCAGATCTGTCTTAAACGGGTTAGCACTGATAATATCTCAAACCGCATTTTTTTCACACCATTTTCTTTAATAGACTGCATAAGACGGTTCCGGCTTTCTTCCAGAAATGCCCGGTATATTTTCTCCTGTTCCGGCGTCATATATGCTGTCATGGTCAATTCGGTTTTTTCCGGAAGTTCTTTTAATACATCCTGTTTCATACGCCTTAAAATAAAAGGATTGATCTTATTTCCCAATTCCTTTAACATCTCTTTTCCATCCGGGCTGGAAACCCCTTTCAGGTAATGTTTCATAAACTCTTTATGGCTGTAAAGATAGCCTGGCATCAGAAAATCAAAGATGGACCAAAGCTCCATAAGTGAATTCTCGATAGGGGTGCCAGTCATGGCAAATCGATTGGCAGAAACTAGTTTTTTCACCGCTTTTGCATTCTGGGAATCCGGATTCTTAATAAACTGAGCCTCATCCAGAAATACGGTGTGAAACCGGAGCTTTGTATAATTGTCAATATCCCGCCGGATTAACGGATAGGACGTAAGAAAGACAGATGCATTCTGTTTTGTGATGAACTGTTCCCGTTCTTTTGGTGTTCCTTCTACGACACAGACCGATGCAGAAGGAAAGAATTTTTCAAACTCTTCTACCCAGTTATAAACTAAAGACGTTGGAGAAACAACTAAAAAACGGGCATCCGGTTCTTTTGATAACTGAACTGCCATATAGGCGATTGCCTGTAATGTTTTCCCAAGCCCCATATCATCCGCCAGTATTCCGGCAAAATGCCGGGATGCCAGATGGCAGAGCCAGCGGATACCGGTTCGCTGATATGAACGAAGCGTTGCATGGACGGTAGAAGGAATCCGGATCCGTGTGTCCATTTCCTGTATGGAAAGCATATCCTTATGATTAATCAACATCGAAAGATATGGTGCAAACTGTCCGGCCACCATAAGATTCCCATCCTTTGACAGCCGGTGGCTTCCTTTTGGCAATTTGGAAAGGATCTGATCCGGTGATTCTTCTGATTCCGGTAATAACAGGAATGTTCCATCTTTCAGACGGTGATATCGTTTTTTCAGAATCAGGGAAGTCATCAGGTCATGAAGCTCTTCCTTTGATACCTCGGGATAATCATACGAAAGCTCTAAGAGATGGCTGCTTTCCTGATAATTCATATGCACCTTCCCAGCCGTAAGCTTTCTTGGTTTCATACTTGCCAAAGTGTCAGAAATATATACATCTGCACAGTGCAGCAGTTTTGGAAGTCCTTCGCTTAATAACTGATAAATGTCCTCCTCTTTTTCCATCCTGTAATGATTCTTTATAATCCGGAAGTGGAACTGCCGGAAAAAAGATAAAAATTCCTGCTCTTCGTCCCTGTCCCTGGCAATAATATATCCCGCAGGAAGCTCTCCTTTGATGGAATCAATGGCAAAATTCCCATATACAAATTCAATTCGTGCTGTTACATGCATTCCCTCTGCATCCAGATATACTTTTTTATGGAGTGGTTCTTTTATATAGCAGTCCTTCATATCATCCGGAACATGAATTGCCACTGATTCCTGAATCCGTGGCAGAACGAGTTCAACAAAACGATCTTTTTGTTCCTGGGCGAACTGGAGAACCTCTCTGTTCTGGCCAAGGGACTGGTAAAACGGAAGATAATCCCGGGCAAAGTTCGCAGTCGTCTCATATAACGTATCACCACATAATATCAGGTCGCCCTTTTTCGAGACAGACTGCATAACGGTGTTGTTCTCCTGGCTTAGAAGAAAATTCTGATCTTCCTTCTCCAGCCGGAAAACAATCGGTGGATTTTCTTTTGCAAAATGAATCTCGCCTAGGTCATGTTCGCCAAGAATCAGATGAAACGGTTCACTGCCAATCTGATGTAAAAGCCTTTTTAACATATCGGCTGATAGAACCATCTCCGCCTTGGAATACAGATTGTTATAGTATACTTTTCCAAGCGTTGATTCGATCTCGTAGATTTCCATCAGGTAAGAAAGAATGCGCCTTGCGGATTCACAAAAAGAATTCTCTCCTGCTACGTACTTAAATTGCTTTCCTAACGAAAAATCATTCCCTGCATATAAATCGGCCAGAAATTTTTTAATATTGGAAACCTTATAAAAACGTTCCCCGCCTGCCTGAAGAGAGACATAACATCTTCCAGAAGTCCCAGATAGTATCTCGGGAATCCTGATCGTAACTTCCAGCGCAAACTCCTCTGCTTCCGGCTTTTTTACATACTCCTGTCCAAAATAATCCAGAATCTGCTGGACTTTTTTTTCTTCAGCGCTCTGCGCCGTTTCCCCATTCTGGTTATGGGAAAGATAGTGTTCCAAAAAAAGCATCATTGCCACTACATGTTTGCAGGCACCTTCATTTTTGATATGGAACGGACAATTACAGGCATACTTTACCTGTCCGTCCGTTAATTCCTGTATCGATACCTGGTAATCATTTCCGCCATGAACGATCCCATAATAGGTGCGGCTGTTTTTTGACCAGGTAACATGTGATACGGCATTCTTTTTATAATAATGTACTCCCCGGTAAAAGGTGGCTTCATCGGTCACCAGTCCCCTTATCATATCCTGTGAAATAGGAAGCATGTAAACAATCCCCTTACTATATGATCCTTTATCGGAATTCCATGGAAAGACTGCCGCCGCCATTAGCATAGGTAATCGTTCCGATTGATCCGTTTACAATCGCAAACTGTGGTCCCCGATGTCCGATATCAGCCTGGAACAAAATGGGCAGACTCGTTCCCAGAACCGAGACAACGGCTTCTTCATAACTGGTATCCGTGTCAGAATGGAAAAAACACGGTCTTCCAAATACAAAACCTTTTGCATGCTGGAACCATCCAGCTTCCCGAAGCTGCCACAATCCACGGGCAAGCTCTTCACTGCCAAGTGCAAAACTCTCCAGATACCACACAATTCCATCCTGCTTGTAACGGCTCACAAATTCTTTTACTTTGTCATACCGTGTTCCACAAAGATTCAAAAGAACATCAAGACAGCCGCCCAGAAGCCGTCCTTGTAAAGACAACGGTTCTGTATCGGTAGAAAGGCAGCTCCAGCATACTTTTTCATCCGGATGATATCCTTCCAGTCCGATAACACGGTCGTGAAACTTATTTTCACAAAAATCGAAGCTGTTCTGCAGCACCGGTTCCCCTTTCCAGAGAGCTTCATTCTGAACCAGTGATTGATGCCAAGGCTCCATGCCGAAATCATTAAAGTTATTACCATAGATCGAAGCAATGTCGCAAAGGGTTGTAATTAAAAAGGTTAATCCGGTATTATCCGAATATCCCTGAAACCAGACCGGATGCTTTTTCATCTCGTCAAAGTCAAGAAACGAAAGAATCTCCATTAGATAGTCCCCGCCCTTTGCGGAAATAATCAGCCGGATATCCGGATTGTTCCATAAAGATAAAAACTCAGATGCTCTTGTTTTCCCATCTGCACTGCGGCCTTTCCGGCTGCTTTTTACATCGTTTGTAAGAAGTACCGGATAACCATGCTCTTTCAGATGTGAGACGGCAGAATCCAGACGTACATAATCCAGCTCTTCTGAATTACCATCAGAAGGTGCCGTCACGCCAATCGGACAATCCTTCTCTAAAAATGCCGGGTAAATCAATGTCCTTCACCTCCAAGACCTTCCTTCTCATTTGCAAGAGAGCCAAGATAATAAAATCCCTTGCACTCATCCAGACGGACCGGATAAATATTACCAATCATGTCCACTGTTCCCTTCAGATGAACAAGCATATTATTCGAGAGCCGTCCGGTGACCAGTTCCGGATTCTGGCTGTTTTGTTCTTCAATTAATGCGGTCATCACTTTTCCCGTGTCTTTTCCACTGATATTCGCCCCTACCTCGGATACAACCTGAAGCAGACGGTCAAACCGGTCCTTTACCACATCCTCTGGAACCTGGTTTTCCATTGCGGCAGCAGGTGTTCCCGTACGTTTGGAATAGATAAAGGTATAAGCACTGTCGTATTCAGCCTGTCTTACCACATCCAGTGTCTCTTGAAAATCTTCCTCAGTCTCTCCCGGAAAACCAACAATAATGTCCGTAGTCAGTGAAATATCCGGTATTGCATTGCGGATTTTTTTCACAAGAAGAAGATAATCCTCTTTTGTATATTTTCGGTTCATAATCTGTAACAGCCGGGTGCTTCCGGATTGGAGCGGAAGATGCAGATGCCGGCAGATTTTATCAGACCGGCTCATGACTTCGATCAATTCATCGGATAAATCCTTCGGATGGGATGTCATAAAACGGATGCGTTCAATCCCAGGCACTTTTTCTACTTCTGCAAGCAGGCTGGCAAACGACATTGGTTTTGCCAGATTCTTTCCATAAGAATTCACGTTCTGTCCAAGCAGCATGATTTCCTTTACCCCGTCTTCTGCCAGGCGGGTTACCTCATCAATAATATCCTCCGGCAGCCTGCTTCGCTCTCTTCCACGTACATATGGCACAATACAGTAGCTGCAGAAATTATTACAGCCATACATAATATTGACGCCCGCCTTAAAGGAATACTTCCGCTCACTTGGAAGATTTTCCACTACCTGATCCGTATCTTTCCAGATATCAATAATCATCCGGTCTGATTCCAGACGGCTCCACAAAAGCTCTGCCAGTTTAAATACGTTATGAGTCCCAAATACAATATCTACAAAGGAATACTTTTTCTGGATTGTCTCAATGACTTTTTCTTCCTGCATCATGCAGCCACACAGGGCAACCATCAGATGTGGCTTCTCTTTTTTCTGATGCTTGATATGACCAAGCCGTCCATATACCCGTTCATTGGCATTTTCCCGGACCGTGCAGGTATTGTATAAGATAAAATCGGCATCCTCTTCTTTTGGGGTAATGGTATAGCCGATCTCATGAAGAATTCCGATCATTTTCTCTGAATCTCTGGCATTCATCTGACACCCGAACGTGTTGACACAGGCTTTCAGCGGATGCCCGGCTTCCTGTTCAAGTTCCTTAATCTTCCCCTTTAAACGCTCCATATATTCAAACTGGCGCACTGTCTCAAGACGGTTCTGCTCTCTTGTGGCATGCTGTGCCTCTTTTATCTCGTACGGTTTCTTTTCCTTCTGAGTCATGGTGTATTATTCTCCTATCCTTTTAATCAGTGTTACGACCATTCCAGTATTATAACATTTTTTTGCTCATTTGTGTATGTTTTTATACCAGTTTCATTGGAATTAATACAATTTTTTCAAAAATATCTTCCTGATAGGAAAAAGGAAGTGGAAAGGTCTCTTCTTCCGGTATTGTTTCCAAAGTAAATGCCGGAATCTTAAAATGTTCTGCCACGTAATGAACCGTATTTCCCCCACAGTCTCCGTCCGTTATTTCCTCATCCGGTTCCATCATGGTATATCCGGTTAATTCCCGGATTTCTTCTGCCAGAAGCCGCTGCTTCACATTATAAGAATCTGATTCTGTTTTTCGATAATAAAAGATCTGGTTTCCTCTGGAATGAATGTCAAAAAACACCTGAACGGAATGATGCGTTAAAAATCCCATTAAAGCCAATGTCTCCTTCTCACTTGCAGGGTATCCTGACGTTTCTGTTTTCTTCCACAACACAGAAGGAAAATTCCGGTTGATATCAATCCCCCGGGCATTCCATTTCCAGAAAGCCGCCTCGGTTTTTTCTAAAAGAATTCTCTTTTGATAAAGAATATTGGAGATAGCACTCTTTCCTTCCGTCGCAATGACATACCCATCCGGGTTGAGCACGGGGATAATATACAGGCAATTCCATGACAGCCAGTCTTTCCGGTATCTTGCATACCAATAGGCCATATGTAAAAGTGCAAGAGGATTCACAGCTTCCCTGCCATGCACTCCTGAGACAAAGCAAAAATGATTCTTAATTTGCTTTGTCTGGCTGTTTCTTCTTGCAACAGTCAGCAGCGGAATCTTCCGTTTATCCGCAGAAGTTCCAATGTATTCCAATGCAATAAAATCAGGAAATAAAAAAATTAGTTCCCGGATATACTGCATCAGATCGTGGTAGGTTGCTTTCCGGTTCCAATTATCCTCTCGTGAAGAGATGCGAAATAACATAAAAAAACCTGCCAATTCACTTTATAGATAAAATGTATGGCAGGTTTTAAAATATATACCGGTTTGTGCTTATTCCCGAATCTGTCCGTCTCCGAAAATGACATATTTTGTGGTGGTCAGCGCCAAAAGTCCCATTGGTCCTCTGGCGTGAAGCTTCTGGGTACTGATTCCAATCTCCGCACCAAATCCGAATTCAAAACCATCCGTAAACCGGGTTGAGGCATTCACATACACAGCAGCTGCGTCGATCTCCCGCTGGAACCGGAGTGCATTCTTGTAATTACTCGTAATAATCGCCTCTGAATGACCGGTATTATACTGGTTAATGTGTTCAATCGCTTCTTCGATGGAATCGACTACTTTCATGGAAATGATGGCATCAAGGTATTCAGTTCCCCAATCCTCCTTTGAAGCCGGAGTTAATTGTGGTGCAATGACCCGTGAATCTTCATCTGCACGGATCTCAACCTTTTTTTTGCCAAGGGTATCGGCAATCATAGGAATAATCTTGTCAGCCACACTGCGGTGGATTACAAGAGATTCGCAGGCATTGCATACACCCATGCGCTGTGTTTTTGCATTTTCAATGATCCGAACTGCCATATCAAGATCCGCTGATTCATCCACATAGATGTGGCAGTTACCGGTTCCGGTCTCAATGACCGGAATCGTGCTGTTCTCCATAACCGAACGGATTAGTCCGGCTCCTCCTCTTGGAATCAGCACATCAATATATTCATCACATTTCATCATCTCGGCAGCCGTTTCCCGTGAAGTATCTTCAAGAAGTGCAATGGCGGTTTTTGGAAGGGCGGCATCCTCTAGTCCGTCCTGGATTACATTTTTTACAGCGATGTTTGAATGAATGGCATCACTTCCACCTCGAAGAATTACGGCATTTCCGGTCTTAAAGCAAAGACCGAACGCATCTGCAGTTACATTTGGACGGGATTCATAAATGATTCCGATTACACCAAGAGGCACACGCATCTGACCGATCTGAAGCCCGTTTGGACGGGTTTTCATCGAAAGAATCTCGCCAATCGGATCCTCAAGTGCAGCAATCTGGCGAAGTCCTTCTGCCATCGCACCGATCCGTTCCGGTGTCAGCCGGAGACGGTCTACCAGAGAATCTTTTACCCCGTTTTCGATTGCCTTTTGTACATCAATCTGGTTTTCCTCCAAAAGATAAGGCGTCTGGCTGATTAACTGGTCAGCCACCGATAACAGTCCCTCATTTTTTTCTTCCTGGGAAAGATTATTAAGCAGTCTTGCTGCTTTTTTTGCATTTTTTCCTAATTCTTCCAAATATTCGTTCATACATACTCCTTTCTTAACAGAACCCGTTTTTCTGTAATAAGCGCATCTACTTTCTGGTCATACGGATCTGGCATAATTTTTTTTATTAACTGGAAATCATAACAAAGAGCGATTCGGATTCCGTTCCTGATCCGTGGAAGATAACGGTCATAATATCCACCGCCATATCCAATCCGGTTTCCCTGGGGATCAAAGGCACAGCCCGGCACAAGAACCAATACTTTTTCTGTTCTTTCTTCTTCTGGCACAAAACGGCTGGTATCCCCTTTTGGTTCCAGAATTCCACGATACCCCGGCAGCAGATCCTCATAGGATTTGATTTCATAGAATTCCATTTGTCCATCGTTCCCTGTTTTCGGAACAAATACCTTCTTTTTGTCTTCCCATGCGTTTGCTATCGTTGTTAATGTATCCACTTCACTCTGGTAGGACACATAGGTCAACAGAATCCCGCAATTCTGATAGACCGTTTCGCCGGATAATCTAAGCCGGATGTGTTCACTTTTTGTCTCAATCTCCTGACTGCTCAACGCGTTGCGGCGGCTAAGCATCTCACTTCTTATTTCTTTTTTGGTTGGAATCGTCATTTTTTCTTTGACAGATCGGTAATCGATCCATCCTCCTCAACAATTGATATGTTATTCAATGTACTTCTCATGTTATTCCGGATCGCAGCAATATACTCTTTCCGAAGCCGTTCCTGCTCTTCTTTTTCCTCCGGAGTAAGACCTACTGACTGGGATTTGTGGTAAAGGGTATTAATCCGATCTATTTTTTCATTATCCATGTATATCCTCCTTTTGCGAAACCTGAATCGTTACTATACAGAACCTCTCCCCATATATTCGCAAAACCGCACGGCAAGTTTTAAGAATACTGTGGTGTTTTCAGGTAATCGAGTAATTTGAAATCCTTGATTTTATGTGCACAAAATAAAGTACCAACAGACTGCCCTTCCAGAACCCGGACAATATTCATAAGGTCTCCCCCATTGGAAATAACCATGTCCGCACCGGCATCAACGGCAATTCGTGCTGCTGACAACTTAGTAGACATTCCACCGGTTCCCACCGAACTGTTGGAGCCTTTTGCCATCTGATCCAGGTCATCCGTAATCTCTTCGACATACTCAATAAAACGGGCATTGGGATTCTTGTTTGGGTCATCGGTATATAGACCGTCAATATCCGACATTAACAGAAGCATATCCGCACCAATCAGGGCAGCCACAATCGCAGAAAGTGTATCATTATCCCCGAATTCCACCTCGTCGGTTGTTACGGTATCATTTTCATTTACAATCGGAATCACGCCAAGCCCCAGAAGCTCCCGGAACGTATTCTGCGCATTTTTCCGGCTGATATCGTTAATCATAGTATACTTGGTCATGAGAATCTGTGCCGGTACCTGGTTATATTCTGCAAACAGTTTCTGATAGACCATCATAAGTCTTGCCTGTCCAACGGCTGCACAAGCCTGCCGGAGGGAAATCTCTTCAGGCCGTTCTTTTAATCCCACCGTTTTTCTTCCTACTGCAATGGCACCGGAGGATACTAAAACCACTTCTTTTCCCTGATTTCTAAGATCGGTTACAATCCGCACCAGCTTTTCCAGTTTCATAAAATCCAGACTGCCTGTCTCTTCATGGGTAATGGTGGAGGAGCCAATTTTGATGACAATCCGTTTTTTCTTTTTTAGTTGTTCTCTCTTCTGATTCATAGTGACCCTTTCCAAGTTTTTATAATCTGCTCATATATTTTTATCCCGTCTACTGCGGCAGATGTAATTCCACCGGCATATCCGGCACCTTCCCCGCATGGATAGATGCCCCGGATGGCAGACTCCATCTTCTCATCCCGCAGGATGCGGACAGGTGAAGAAGTCCGGGACTCCACACCGGATATCAGTGCGTCCGCTCTTGCAAATCCAGGGATGATCTGGTCAAAATAAGGCATTGCTTCCATTAACGAAGCATTGACCGTATCCGGAAGGATGGCTCTTACATTGGCAAATTCCCATTTTCCTTTCATAGCAGGCGTGACGCTTCCAAGCTCTGTGGAACAGCGGTCTTCTAAAAAATCTCCCCACAGCTGAACCGGTATGGCCCCTCCAGCGCACTGATAAGCCTTTTCTTCCAGATGCTGCTGAAAATGCATGCCCGCCAGCACATCCCCGCTTCCAAAATCTTCCGGGGTAACCGTAACGATCAAAGCAGAGTTGGCATTCCCGGAATCCCTTAGATAGTTACTCATTCCGTTAACAACCAGACGTTCTTTCTCAGAGGAGGCATTCACCACATATCCACCTGGGCACATACAAAAGGAATAAACCCCTCTTGGATGTTTTGTGTCCGGCTTGTCCCCTCCTGCCTTACACTGATAAGTTAGTTTATAATTTGCAGCCGGAAGAAACGGGGCTGCCTCACCCCACTGCCGCTGGTCAATCATCTCCTGCGGATGCTGGATACGGACTCCAACTGCAAAGGCCTTTTGCTGCATCGGAATCCCATGCTGTAAAAGCATGGAAAAGGTATCCCTTGCACTGTGTCCGATGGCAAAAACTGCCACCTCACAAGGATACCAGGTCTCATGATTGATCTCTACCCCCCGGATCTGGTTGTCCTTTATATCCAGATCCGTTACCTTGGAGTTAAAATGAACTTCTCCTCCATGGCAGATCAGATCCTGACGCATTGCCTTTACCACACCCGTCAGATAATCCGTACCAATATGGGGATTTTTCTCATACAGAATCTCCTCCGGCGCACCATATTCTACAAAGGTTTCTAATACCTTACGAATTCGTCCGGATGGATCTTTAATGGCCGTATTCAGTTTTCCATCAGAAAATGTCCCTGCACCGCCTTCTCCAAACTGTACATTGCAGCGTTCATCCAGTGCTGTCTTCCCATTCCAGTAGGATTCTACCGCCTTCAGCCGTTCCTGTACTTCATAGCCCCGTTCAAATAGAATTGGACGAAATCCTTGTCTTGCAAGAAACAGACCGCAGAACAAGCCTGCCGGTCCGGTTCCTACAATAACCGGACGGTGAGACAGCGTCTGTTCTCCCATTATAGCAGGAGAAGAATACCGGGCCGGCTCATATAGTTCCATCTGGTGTTTTCGGTCTTTTTTCAAAAGTGCCTTTTCATTCTTCACTGCAATTACTGCCGTATAGACATAACTTGCGGTTTCCCGTTTCCTTGCATCAACGGATTTGCGCAGAATGAAGCACTCCGTGATATCGGTTTCCAAAAGCCGGAACTTCTTACAGATCGTCTCTTTCACTACCCGGTTTTCCTCTTCCGAAAAACGAAACGAACGGGCATGCTCTTTAAAGACCGCTACCGGAATCTTTAGCTGGGTTATTTTTATCATAAAAATGATCCTTTCTGCCAGACTTTTCATCTCTCCATGACTTATGTAACAGTCAGACTCTTTTGGGCATCTGACCTTTATTCTACCACCTATGAAAAAGAATCGCCACTGTTTTTTGTGTTTGAGTTGATAAGACCCTTTCTCATGATCCTTCTATCCGTAGATTTACATAAATCCGATAACCTTATTGTGTGATTTCTAAATTATATTTAAAATTGTCTCTACACTTCAATAATGGTAAATAGTATCATCTATCATAACTTCGCTTCCAGAAAAATAATGCTATTTTCGTGATATCTTAATACAAATTCAACTGTCTTTACTCCTGTACCAAGATCTTTATATATTTTGGAATTCTCAATATGAAATATATCTTCATACTGAAATTTTCCAAAATTCATTTCTGATTCTGTAATCAACTTCACTTCAGTACCACCCCGATTTCTTCTCTATAAAGCTCACGGAATGTATCCATGATTGCGTTGTGTTCCAGCAATTCAAATTCTCCAGCCGTTTCGCACTGTATGCTGTCATCCTCATCCCTATATAAAGAAATATACTGTATTCTGCTGTCTCTGCCCCGTTTTATTTCAATATATTTGGATAGAAAATAATCATGTGTTGAAACAAAAATCTGAACTCCTTCTCTTTCCAACATAATGAGCAGTTCCGCCAGAACCGGTATATATTTTGGATTGATATTGGCCTCTGGTTCATCCCAGAATAATACGGAGCCCTTTTCCAATGTTCCGTTTTTGATCAACTGCCATAACAATGCGATCTTTCGCAGCCCCTCAGCTACTAAGTTGAATTCCAGCTTTGCCTGCGTTCCCGGCTTCAAATAAAAACGGTCATCTTGTAAAGTAACCTTTCCCGAACTGATTTTCTGCAAAATATTCAGATATTTCTTTTTTATTGCAGAGTCAACGCCACTTGATATATCAATCTTTGCTGCAGCAATAATATCCAAATAGGTATCATCAAATTCCACATTTCCCATTTTAACAGCAGCATCCAAATTCCACGCATTGGATAAAATCTCTTTTGCAGGTATAAATACACTGCTCAAATCAGACATCTGCTTTTCCCATTTTTCTTCATACTTAACCTCCGCATCCCACTTTTTGGTCTGTGTTGAAAATAACATATTAATCTTTGCGGCATCTGATATAACAGAAACATTCGCTGTATTATTGCCATTCTTATTCCTGTTTACAAGCCGCCCGATACTGGATTTATCCGGTCTGAATAGCATCACTGTTTTCTGCGAAAATGATATATCGTGCTTGGATGCCTGGCAGGCAGCATAGGCAACTTTCATTATATGTGTTTTTCCAACTCCATTTTCCCCAACCAGTACATTGAGACCATCACAAAACGGAATCGATACGTTCTCAAATACTGTAAAATTTTTTTGCTTCAATTTTAGTTAATGGCATGTCATTCACCTCATTATTTTAGTTTTGCCAATAAATCTACTTTTATTGTTTTCTTACGATACCTTCGACTTTGCATATGGAAAATTTGAATCTTTTTCGGTTTTAAATTAGAAGGTATTTTTTACTTTTCTCTTTGTAAACGTGATTTTAGAATGATTTTCTTAAATTGTATTGAAAATAAAATTGCAGTAAAGGTTACGGCAAATAAATCCGCAACGGATTCTGCCAAGTATACTGCCATGGTCTGATTTGACTGTATCAGCTGTGGCATAATATAAATCAACGGAATCAACAATACGAACTTTCTCATCACTGCAACAATAATGGATTCTTTCGCTTTTCCAAGGGCATTGAATGTCATCTGGCAGGTAACCTGAATGCCGAACAAAAACATGGATGCCATATAAATGCGGATTGCGACTTTTGTAAATGCAAGAAGTTCTGCATTGGAAGTAAATACTGCTGCAAATACGCTCGGAAAAGCCATGACGATTGCCCACAATACAACGGAATAAGTCAGGCTCACTTTCAATAACAGTTTAAATGCCGCACGCACACGCACCAAATCGTTTGCTCCGTAACTGTAGCTAATGATTGGCTGTGCTCCCTGTCCAAGTCCCTGAAGTGGAAGCATGGCAAACTGCATGACACTGGTAAGGATGGTCATAGCACCTACTGCAAGGTCTCCACCATACTTTTGCAGGGAACTGTTAAAGCATACGGAGATGATACTCTCACTGGCCTGCATGATAAATGTTGCAACACCTAAAGCCAGACATGGAAGTATAATTTTGGATTCAAGGATCAGATTCTTGCGTCTTATTTTTAGGGAGGTCTTCCTTCCACAAAGGAAACTGACTACCCAGATACAGGAAAGTGCCTGTGAAATAATGGTTGCAAGGGCTGCTCCTTTTACCCCCATATGAAAACCAAAAATAAACAAAGGATCGAGAATAATATTTGAAACAGCACCAATCAGCACAGAACACATTCCTGTTTTTGCAAATCCCTGTGCGGTAATAAAGGAATTCATTCCTAAGGTTAGTTCCACAAAACTCGTTCCCAACGCGTAAATATTCATATAACTTGCCGCGTATTCAATGGTATTTTCACTGGCACCAAATGACATCAGAAAGCTTCGGTTCCAGATTAAAAGTACCACCGTAAGTGCAATAGATATCAAAATTTGTAAAAAGAAGCAGTTTCCAAGTGTCTTTTCCGCCGACTCTTTATCCTTCTTTCCCATATATATCGATGCCCTCGGTGCACCGCCAGAACCTACCAGAGCTGCAAAAGCGGATACAATCAGAATTAGCGGCATACACACCCCGACACCTGTAAGGGCAGACGCACCTACGTTCGGAATATGCCCGATGTAAATTCGGTCGATAATGTTGTACAGCATATTAATGAGCTGAGCCACTACCGTTGGAAGAGACAATCGAAACATAAGCTTGCCCAAAGGTTCTGTCCTAAGGAATTCTTTCTTCTCAGTCATCTCTGGTTGTTCCGTTGAATTCATAATTCTTCCTTCTTTCATTTGCATTAACTCACGATTTGAAATCCAACTCTTTTACACATTCATTACAGTTTTGCATTTTGACTAAAGCGCCCGGGCAGCTCCCTGGCCTGCCACATATCCGGTCGTCCAGGCCCACTGGAGATTATATCCTCCACAGATCCCGTCTACGTCTAGCACTTCTCCTGACAGATAGATTCCCGGCATCTTTAAGGATTCCATCGTATCCGGATTAATTTCATCAAGGCTTACCCCTCCGGTGCTAACCTGTGCGTGTTCCATTCCGGTATCTCCGGTAATCGTAAGCTTCTGCCCCCAGATTACCGAAATAAGCCGGCTTAGCTGATTTTTCGATAATTCCATGGACGGCTGTTTCTCTTTTATTCCCGCTGCGGAAAGAAGGGCAAGGGCTAATTTCTGGTTAAGAAATCCCGTCAAAAGCTCTCCACAGCTTTTCTCTGGTTTTCTCCGGTTCCAGACTTCTTCCATCAATTGCTCCATATTTTCATATAAATCCGGTACATACTGAATCACCGCAGTTACAGACTGTCTGTTTCTCAGAGCCAGAGTAGCATAACGGGAGATCTGGAACACCGGGATACCGGAGATTCCATAAGCCGTCAGCTGAAGTTCCCCCTTGTCGGAGCAGACAAACTTCTGATCTATGTATAAATCCACCTTGGCAGGCGTCCGGACACCTGATGTCTTCTTAAAATCCATGCCCTGTGCCTGTAATCCGGTAAGTGCCGGTGCCACTGGAACAATTCGGTGCCCCATCCTTTTCAACAATTCATATCCACTTCCATCTGAACCAAGATTTGGCGAAGCCTTTCCGCCACAGGCGATGATGACTATTTTCGCATTCCATTTCTGGCTGGCACAGAATACATCGAATCCCTCGTTTTTAGCAGAACGGATCTCTTTTACCGGTTCCTCTGTATAGATTGGTACATTTAGCCTTTTTAACTCCGTTAACAGTACTTGAAGGACGGAGGAGGCTTGACCGGAATACGGATATACATATCCGTTTTTCATATAAGGTATAATTCCAAGTTCCCGGAAAAACTGCACCGTGTCCTCATAAGGTAACTGTTCCCTGATTCTGGTAACCAGTTCTTCCGGCGAACTGGAACGGTAACAGGATGGACTTTGGAATTGGTTTGTAAAATTACATTTTCCATTTCCCGTTGCCAGAATCTTTTTTCCCGGTTCTTTTTTCTTCTCGACGATGGCTGTGCGCGCTCCTGTCCGGGCAGCGCAGATAGCCGCCATCAGGCCAGATGCTCCGGCTCCGGCAACCAGTATATCGGTTTTCATCCTGATACCTCCCTTTTAGCTGGAATAGCTTTGCAGCAATTCATACAGCTCTTCCTCATCCCGGATATACATTCCATGATTTAAGGTAATCTGATCCTTCATTGGTATATCATCCACCATAATTCCGGTATAGTCATATACCGTCTTTTTATCGCTGTAATATACTACAAGCATATTGTCATAGACAATCATATAGAATTCATATGGATGGGCTTTACTGTTGTAGGTTTTCTCAACCACAAGCTTTCTTTCGGAAAAAGAAGATAACTGGGAAGAGACCAGTCCCTTCTGGTATTCCTCCAGACTCATATCCGAAATTTCCTGTGCAAGAGAAGCGATAACTTCCTGGCGGGTAAGTCCAATCCATTCCGGATCAACCGGTTCGGACTCAGTCCACTGTTTTCCGGTGGCCGTATCCAGATAACGGAATTCACATACCGCATCCTTTTTTACAGTTGAACCCGTCTGATTTACCTCCACCGATTTCTGGGGCAATACAGCCTGTTCTTTCTTTGATTCCAGACGGTCATTCATCTTCTGGTAACAGCCTAAGTAGAATGCAAAACAGAAGCCTGCCAGCAAAACAAGCACAGAGCCCATCACAATCCATCGTTTCCATCTCATAGACAAAACTCCTTCCTAAGCGGAGTATGTCCATCTATCGCCCGGATTATTCCTGTTCTTCTGCCGGATAAAAATGCAGCTTTCTTCCAACTACCAGAATCTTT
This sequence comes from Clostridiales bacterium, assembly GCA_029007845.1. Classification (GTDB taxonomy): domain Bacteria; phylum Bacillota; class Clostridia; order Lachnospirales; family Lachnospiraceae; genus SUG1228. Next base: position 34,550 of record JAQXIP010000110.1, on the reverse strand, counting down.
CTTCCAAATGGCAGTTCCTTTAACTCCTGCTCTTCAAAACATTTTGATGCAAGAATTAAGATCAGGTATACAAAAACCGCAACGATAATTGCTGCAAATAATGCAATCACAAAATGATGGCAAAGAAGGTGTACGAGGAAATAGGTTCCAAGCGTAACTGCACCCATCACGCACGAGCAGATCGCTGGAACAACAAAGGTTTTCATCACATCCTGCCGGTAATCCAAATGTTTTTTTACGGATAATGCATTCAAGATACATACCACCAGCGGGAACGTTACATTTCCGATAATCAGTGCATAGATCCCAGCATTAGTAAAGTACAAAAGGAACAGAACAAGTATTACATGAGTAATCAAGGATATCATGGAATGGGTAACCGGAAGATTCATTTTATTAATTCCCTGCAGCACCGCACTTGTGATGGTAGACAGCGCATAAAATACAACTGCAAGAGAACCATAGATCATCATAGAAGCTGCCAGCCCCCAGTAATTTGATATGCTTGGAAATAACAGCATCATGATAGGTTTTGCCAGGACAGCCAGTCCTACTGCGGCAGGAATCGCAATAACCATATTAAATTTAATGGAAGAGGTCACTTTTTCTCTTGCCCGGTCCATCTGGCTTTGGGTGATGGAACTAACAATACTTGGAATCAAAGAAGATGCCATGGCAGAGGATATTGCCACTGGTACATTAATCAGAAGGCGGTACTGGCTTCCATATACACCAATTAAATCCGCACTTAAGCCGTCATCCATCCCTTTTACCGCCATAATATTTTTAAACATCATATCATCCACTGTTCCGCTAAGCTGGTAAACGGTCTGGCTCAATATGACTGGGAGAATGGTTGCCCCAAGCATGAGATAGATTTCCTTGGAAGACTCATAATTGGAGTCTTTATCCCGTCTTAACTGACGGCGCAGCGTTGGATAATAGATTGCGAAAATCAGCATCAGAAATACAAGGGCAGATATGGCTCCTGCCAGCGTACCGGCTGTTCCACCTGCGGCACCATAAGCAGATATATCTTTAGAGGCACTGTGGGCTTTCATAAAACTGTATGCCGCATAGACGCTTACAAAGGCATTGACTACCTGTTCTAAAAGCTGGGATAAAGCGGTGGGAACCATCGTCTGTTTTCCCTGGAACAGTCCACGGAACACTCCTAACAGGGCAACTACAAAAACAGTAGGAGCCAGAATCCGGAGTGGTTTTTCTACTCCCGGTGTCCGGTAAAGTTTTGCAAGAAAATCAGCTCCAAAATATAATGCCATGCCGGCAACAGTTCCAACTACCAGTGCAAATACGATTGCATGTAAAAAAATCCGATAGGAATCCTGATATTTTTTTTGTACATTTTTAGCCGCAATCATTTTCGATACAGCCAGCGGCAGACTGTAAGAAGAAAGAATCAGCACAATATTATAGATATTAAATGAGATGGAATAGATTCCATTGCCCTCTGAGCCAAGGATATTGGTCATTGGAACCCGGTACGCAAGACCGATCACCCGCACCAGAATGGATGCGGCAGCAAGAATCGAACCTTGTACCAGATAATTATTCTTCTTTTTTGTACCCATAACAGCTTGTACTCCTTTGTTATTCAAACGTAGTTACTCTTTACTAAATGTCACTTCAGAACTGCTTCGATCCGGGAATATCGCAATATACGTTTTCCCCGGATTGACGGTAAGAAGCTTCCCGTCTTCCGTCCGGTAATGCATTGACTTTTTCTTCTCATTTTTCTCCCAGGTAATCTTAGTTGCCGTTCCATTTGTTATGTAATAGCCTTTTCCGCTGGAATTCTCAATATCCATCGTCTGATATCCTTTATCATCCAATGTCCACTCATTTACATACTGGATGATGAGATTCTTAAATTTTAACTGTTTTCCCGTCTGGGTGTCTACGTGTTTTTTGTCGAATTCATAGCGGTAGTATAATTTTTTCTTTTTGTTATAAGAAAAATAGGGAGACGTATACCCGGAAAACTTTAAAGTGACTTTGTCTGCCTGGATTTCCCCATCCAGATCAGTATCTTCTTCATAGAACTTGTAATGGGTTGTCACATTCTTACGAAGCTTTGTACGGTATCCTTTTAACTTGGTTCCCTTCTTGATTCCATCATAACTTGCAAATGCATTATGAGGTGCTTTTAAGCTGTTGTCACGATAATAGACCGTTTCTCCTTCTGATGATAAGCCGGAAAGATTATCAACACCCAGCTCAGATATTTTCTTTAGCGCATATTTGGTCTGTCCATAATGACAGTAAATGGCATCATATTCATCCGCAAAGCTGACAAAATAATGTCTTGCACTTCTTGTGGAACCAATGCGGTCCGAATCAAAATCCTCATAGATTCCCATCATTCTTGTGATTCCGCCTTCCACAACAGCCTCATAGATAATGGAAGCCTGGGAAGTTCCACTCTGATTGCGGCTTGCAACTTCAATGTTGTTAATCATAATTGCATAAGGCCGTTTTCCTTCCAGTTTTTCCGGAAGCCATAACCCGGATATAGTACTCTGGAACTCTCCTTCATGCAGGTTTTCTTCTTTGGACTTGTTCTCAGTTTCTGCCACTTGTGCCGGTGGAGTTGTATTAGCCGGTTCATTTACGGTATTCCCTGCTTTTTTTCCACACCCGGAAAGGGTGAAGGTCTGTAAAACGGTAAGGATCAGGCATAAAACCAGGCACATTCCTCTTTTCTGTAATTTCATGATTTTCTCCCCTCTATCTTGTAATTCCGATCCGGTCAAGGATATCTCTCTGCTTGTCCTCCATCTCTTTGCGCTCTGATTCTTCCATATGGTCATATCCAAAAAGATGCAGCATACTATGTGCTGTCAGAAAAGCAATCTCGCGCAGAAGTGAATGTCCATACTCTTTTGCCTGTTCTCTGGCGCGTTGCACAGATATGGCAATATCTCCAAGCAGAAGCTCTCCGGTCTCCGGATGAAAACAGTCTTCCATCTCTTCGAGAAGAGAAAAGTCACCCGCTTTTTGATAGGTTATCATTGGAAATGACAATACATCCGTAGTCCGGTCAATACCCCTGAATTCCCGGTTCAGCCGGTGTATTTCATCATCATCGGTTAATAGTACGGAAACTTCCGGCTCATAAGGACAGTTACAATAATCCAGTGCTGAGTCAATTACTTTTTTTATCACATCTTCGTAATCAAATCCCAGCTCATCCTTTGTTTCTTTCTCGATTATGATTCCCATTATGACTCCTTTCATATTTGTCATAGGCATCTACAATCTTCTGCACAAGCGGATGCCTTACCACATCCTTGCTAGTCAGTTCACAGATTGCGATATCATCGATTTTATTTAGTATTCTAAGACCTTGTTCCAGACCGGATTTCGTGCCATCTGGCAGATCCTTCTGAGACAGATCCCCGGTTACGATTACTTTTGAGCCAAAGCCGATCCGGGTGAGGAACATCTTCATCTGAGCCGGTGTCGTATTCTGCGCCTCATCCAGAATAATATAGGCATTATCCAGCGTACGTCCTCGCATGTAAGCTAATGGCGCAACTTCTATACAGCCTTTTTCGACATTTTTCAGGTAACTGTCCGGTCCCATAATCTGATAGAGTGCATCATAAAGGGGACGCAGATAAGGATCTACTTTACTCTGGAGGTCACCTGGCAGAAATCCCAGCTTCTCTCCTGCCTCAATGGCTGGCCGTGTAAGAATGATTTTACTGACCTCATCATTTTTAAAAGCTTTTATCGCCATTGCCATGGCAAGATAGGTTTTCCCGGTTCCGGCAGGACCAACTCCGAATACAATCATATGGTTCCGGATTGCATCCACATAACGCTTCTGCCCAAATGTTTTTGGCTTAATTGGTCTCCCCTGAATCGTATGGCAGATTACATCCTTATCAAACTCGGTCATGTGTACTGCCTGATCCGGATGTTTGCGGTTCTCCGTGATAATTGCGAGCGCATAATTCACATTCTGCTCGGTAATGACATTTCCACGGATCGACAGGTCTAACAGTTCTTTCATCACAGCCTGAGTCTCCTCTACCCGATCCGGTTCGCCAATGATTTTCAGACCATTTTCTCTTAAGACAAGCGTAACATTCAGATTGCGCTCAATCAGCTTCATATAAGAATCTAATTGTCCAAACAGATTCTTCTCATGTTCTGCAGGAATGTTCATAACTTGTTCTACAATTCCCATTCTCCGAAATTACTCCTTTCCTAATCCGTTTTTTCCTCCTCTTTTGCCGCATGATCCTGATCATCAGATAGAAGCTCTGAGTCGGTCACATACCGTATCTCTCCCGCCTGTTCTATGACGGCAATGTCAGCGGTCAGAATCAGCGCATCCGTTTCTTTTTTATAGTGGATATCCGTTTTTAGAACGGATACGATTTTCTGATCCAGATGATCCAGATAATTTTCTAATCGTTCTTCTCCTTTTTTCTTTGCCTCATCCACATTAAGGGTGTCAGCCACGGTTTTATATGGACGGATTCTCCGGTTGATCGAGGCACATGGAAGAGAAAAACAACCGATACTCCACACATTTTCACTGGTTATTATATCATAACGGGTTTCAGATTGGAAACGGTAAAGTGGAGGATACAGATAAAATCTCTTTTGGAACACTTTTATTCCGTACTGTACCGTCTCTTTATCAAGATAAACTTTTGCGTTTATTTTCAGCGGAATGACTGCCTCGTACTCGTATGAGGTACGGATTTTTACCGTTCCATCTGCTGCAACACCTTTTTTCCCTGCAGGGACGTCAAAGTCACCATAAAGTTCTTCTATCCCGGAAATCACGATAGCTCCGGCTGTTACGACAGCCCCTTTTTTCACAAGAGGAACACCAGAACGTGTCACAATGGATTCCACCGTTCCAGAATGGCTTGCAACAAGATGGCATGGTTTTGTCTGTTTTTCATAGGGAACCGGCATATTGGTTTCTACAATGCGAACCCGGAGATTCGTGCCGTTAATATCCATCGATACCCATCCAACGTCGGAATAATGCTTCCGGATCTCTTCTTCCATGACCGCGCAGTTGACTGACTGGATGGTGCATCCGGTCGTAATCCCCTTTTTTGCAAGAAATTTAAGCATTTCTTCATCCGTATAGGTGTAGTTTCCCTCAATATCGATATTCCAGATAAACCGGGACAAAAAAAGCAGAATGGCGATAAAAAAAAGAAATCCGGTGACAAGCACTTTCCGTTTTGACCAGCATTTCAGAAAAAAAGGAAATCCAATTCTTTTTTCGATACAGGGTCTTGTTCCGGATTTTTTCACAACTGGCAGCAGTTTCTTAAAATCAGAACGATACATACATAAATGATACTGATGATTCTCATCAATGCCAAAATCCCATACGATTATTCCACGGTTCGAACAAAGATTGCAAAAGCGTTCCGGAGAACGACCTTTGACCTGTACTCTTACATACCCCCGAAACCAACGGATTACCCGATGCATGCTGCTCCCTCTTTCTACATTTGATATCTGATTTCAAGAATGTGTCCTGATATTCGCATCTCATCGGATGAATAATAGTCAATGGATAACCGTTTCCCATTTACGCAAAGCACTCCTGCTTTTGTCTGAACCCGTACCGTATCACTCTGATACTGGATGATTCCTTTATAATTTTCAATATGAACCAGCTGCCTTCCGGTAACAGTAACAATCGGCAGGTTTCCAAGAACATCCTGGGGAATGGCAATCGCATTGGATATTTCTTCAAAAAAAACCGCTTTTTCCATATCTGATTTTCCCTTTGGCTGTGTGATATGGGCATTGGCAAGAATTCTTTTCTTGTTTTTCTGATGGTCAGAACGATATGCTTTTCCCATAAAGATTACCACACCCAGATACTTGCTATGAACATTGTATGGCAGAACCGGAAAATTTATGACCGATTCCATCTGGTCTGGCAGAGTTTTCTTAGAAAAAGGAGCTGTCCCATAAGGAACAGCCCCATTATCTCGCACAATTAGTTAAATTTACGTTTACGAGCAGCCTCTGATTTTTTCTTACGTCTTACACTTGGCTTCTCATAATGCTCTCTTTTACGAATCTCCTGCTGAATACCTGCTTTCGCACAGCTTCTTTTGAATCTGCGGAGAGCACTGTCTAAAGATTCGTTCTCTTTCACGATAACATTTGACATAGTCTCACACCTAACCTCCCTCCAGTTGTTTATTGTGCCTTACAACTGTCTGGGTTAATAATTGATCCCCCACCGAACAGAAGGATACTCAAATAGCACAAATATGATTATAACATAAAAGAATAATTCGTCAACCACTTTTTGCGAAAAAGATGGAAAAAAATGGTTCAGAATATTTTTACAGTTGTTCTTCCAATACTTCTTTTGCTTTTGCGATTGCATCTGGAATTCCTGCCGGATTCTTTCCGCCTGCCTGAGCCATATTTGGACGTCCACCGCCGCCACCGCCTACTACAGAAGCGATCGCTTTGATAAGGTTGCCTGCATGAGCACCGGCTTTCATGGCATCATCCGTTGCCATCGCAATCAGGTTTACTTTTCCGTCATTGGAAGAAGCCAGTACCACAACACCACTTCCCAGTTTCTCCTTTAACTGGTCGCCTAATGTGCGAAGACCATTCATGTCAACATTTTCCACAGAAGCAGCCAGAAGCTTAACCCCTTTTACATCCACAACCTGATTCATTACGTCCCCAAGGGCGTCTTTTGCCAGTTTATTTTTCAGTTTCTCATTTTCAGACTGAAATTCTTTGATTTCCTCAAGCATAGAAGAAATCTTATGCGTCAGTTTGTCCGGCTCGGTTTTCGCTGCATGGGCTGCCTCATGGAGTGTCTGTTCCATATTACGGTAATATTCAAATACCGCATCCCCGGTTAATGCTTCGATACGGCGCACTCCTGCTGCAATTCCACTCTCAGACAGTATCTTAAATGTCGTAATGGCAGAGGTATTGGCAACATGGGTACCACCGCAAAGTTCTGTACTAAAGTCTCCCATACGCACCACTCGTACGGTTTCTCCATATTTTTCACCAAACAATGCCATGGCACCGGTTTTCTTTGCCTCATCCAGCGTCATAATATCGGTAACAACCGGAAGTGCTTTCTGGATTTCCTCATTTACAATCGATTCCACTTGCTGTAACTCTTCGTTTGTCATTGCTGAGAAATGAGTAAAGTCAAAACGCAGACGGTCTTTATCAACATAAGATCCTTGTTGTTCTACATGAGTTCCAAGCACCATCCGAAGGGCTTTCTGTAATAGGTGGGTAGCACTGTGGTTTTTCCCGGTATTATTTCTGCGTCCTTCGTCAATCGTTAAAGTAACCTCATCTCCAACCGACAGCATGCCTTTTACCATCTTTCCAACATGACCGATCTTGCCGCCCTGAAGATGGATGGTATCAAGTACCTCAAAGGCAGCGGTATCCGTGGTAATCATTCCAGTATCCGCTACCTGGCCGCCCATCGTTCCATAAAATGGCGTTTCTTCCACTATTATGGTTCCCATATCACCATCTGCAAGTGCCTGAACCAGATCTGTTTCCGTTGTGAGAACAGTGATTTTGGATACATGGCTTGTCCGGTCATATCCAACGAATTTTGATGTAATGGCTGCATCAATGGACTGGTATACCGTCACATCCGCACCCATATAATTGGTTGTTTTACGGGCTTTTCTTGCCTGTTCACGCTGCTTTTCCATTGCCTTTTTAAATCCGTCTTCATCAATGGAAATGCCTTTTTCTTCCAGAATTTCTTTTGTCAGGTCAACCGGGAATCCATATGTGTCATATAACTTGAATACCTGGTCACCAGAAAGAACGGTTTCACCGGATTTTTTCAGAGAAGCTTCCAGCTCAGACAACATAGAAAGTCCCTGATCAATGGTTTTATTGAATTTCTCTTCTTCTTCTGATAATACCTTAAAGATCATTTCCTGTTTTTCTTCCAGTTCCGGATAACCATCTTTATGAAGTTCGATTACGGTCTTGCTTAACTCAGATAAGAATTTTCCTTTAATTCCAAGAAGACGGCCATGTCTTGCTGCTCTTCTTAAAAGACGGCGCAGAACATATCCCCTGCCTTCATTGCTTGGCATAATTCCGTCAGAAATCATAAATGTGACAGAACGGATATGATCGGTAATCAGACGAAGGGAAATATCCTTTGTCTCATCCACTTTATACTCTGTTCCAGCAATCTGTGCCACTTTGTCAAGAAGCGCTTTAATCGTATCCACCGCGAAGATAGAATCCACATCCTGAACGACTACGGCAAGACGTTCCAGACCCATGCCGGTATCAATATTTTTATTTTCTAATTCGGTATAATTTCCTTTTCCGTCATTTTCAAACTGGGTAAATACATTATTCCACACTTCCATATAACGGTCACAGTCACATCCAACCGTACATCCAGGTTTTCCGCATCCGTAGCTTTCACCACGGTCATAATAGATCTCCGAACAAGGACCGCAAGGTCCTGCCCCGTGTTCCCAGAAGTTATCTTCCTTACCAAACCGGAAAATGCGGTCTGCCGGAACACCGACTTCTTTATTCCAGATCTCAAAAGCTTCATCATCGGTCTCATAAACAGAAGGATACAGACGGTCTTTATCCAGACCAATGACTTCTGTTAAGAATTCCCAGGACCAGTTAATCGCTTCGTGTTTGAAGTAATCTCCAAAAGAAAAATTACCGAGCATCTCAAAAAATGTACCATGTCTGGCTGTTTTTCCAACATTCTCAATATCTCCGGTACGGATACACTTCTGACAGGTAGCCACACGTCTTCTCGGCGGAATCTCCTGACCGGTAAAATAAGGCTTTAATGGAGCCATTCCGGCATTAATCAGAAGAAGACTGTTGTCATTATGTGGTACAAGAGAAAAACTCTTCATTACCAGATGTCCTTTGCTCTCAAAAAAATCGAGATACATTTTTCTTAATTCGTTTACTCCATACGCTTTCACTATTTTTTCCTCCAAATTGTGGTTTCTTTCTATTTTGTTTCGGTAATTTCATTAACTTCCTGTGCTTCTCTTTGCATACGGGCCGTTTTATGATCCCGTAATTTTTTGCCTGCAAAGATCCCTAAAACAGCTACCGCTGCTAGAAACAGCGCCTTAAAAAGATAAAATAAAAGATACTTCACAAAAAGCATGTTCCTTCTCTCCTTTCCGTTTAAGACCGGCGGTTCGCAAGTTCTTTCACGATATCGTTCCAATCCAGCCCACACTCAACCATAAGAACCATCAGGTGGTACAGAAAATCTGAAATCTCATATTTCAGTTCTTCCGCATTTGGATTTTTGGCGGCAATCACAATCTCGGTTGCCTCTTCACCACATTTTTTTAATATTTTATCGATTCCTTTCTCGAACAGGTAATTCGTATAGGAACCTTCCTTTGGATGTGCTTTCCGGTTCGCAATCACATCATAATCTTCGGTGAGGACGGTAAGCGGATTCACAAAATCACCGGAGCGGTTCACTAATTCACGGTAGAAACAGGAACGGTTGCCAGTATGGCATGCAGCACCAACCTGTTTCACTTCTGCAAGTATTGTATCATTATCACAGTCAATCTTCAATGCTTTTACGTATTGATAATGACCGGAAGTATCGCCCTTACACCAAAGTTCCTGACGGCTTCTGCTGTAATAGGTCATCCGTCCGGTCTCGATGGTCTTTTTATAAGACTCTTCGTTCATATATGCCAGCATCAGTACTTCACCGGTTTTGTAATCCTGGGCAACACACGGAACAAGACCGGCAGAGTCTGTTACAAATTCAGAGAACGGGATGGCACTTTCAAACGTATTTACCGGAATTCCCTCTTTCTTAAGCGCCAGTTTTGCAGGCATTAACTCCTTATTCTCAAAATAATTCGTAGAGACGCCCCAGACATGATCCAGTCCCATCAGCTCGGACAGATCATTTCTTGTAAGGGAATCACGGATAATCACCGGCATGTCAACCCGTTTCAGGTTCTCCTTCAGCCGTTCATTGACATCAACATGCTTTAAAAGAACAGCATATACATTCAGTTCTTCCAGTTTTTTTACTTCATCCACCTGACCAAAATCATCAGAACAGGTAAGCTCCACCACCACTTTGTCTTTGCCAAACCGGTCTGTTCCTTCTTTTACTGCATCCCAGTTTTCGGTAATCTCTTCTTTTACAACCACATGCTTTGCTCCGGTATACAGTGCCTTTTTTATATCTTCAAAACGGTTCACATAGAGGCCAATGGTAAAAGGAATATCAACCAGCTTGCCGATCTGTTTTGCCGTTTCTAAAAATTCTTCTCTGGAAGCCTCATCCATGGCATAATTATAGATGAACAGTTCATCGGCACCGATTGTCTCATACCGCTGTGCCAGCCGGATGACATTTGCCTGTATTTCATTTTCTGCATAAATGTACGGAATAATTCGTTTATTCTGTGAATCCATCGTTTTCGTCCTTTCCTTTATCCTTGTTAAAAAATGCAATCGCATTTGGAAGCAATATCCGGTTCTCATATAATGCATTATCTACGATTGCTCCATATGCGCCTGCCTGGGCAACATTTTCAAGATCCTTGTAAGTATTAAAACAGCCATATACCGTAAGCTCGATTTCCTTTCTCCGGGCAATCTCATACATTGTCTCTACATTTGGTGTACTGCCAATGCCAAACTCAGAGATATCGGTATATTCCACATAGCGAATCCCCATTTCAATCAGTTCGCTGATTAGATTCAGCGCATTATAGCTGCTGACTCTGGACCACCCATCTACCGCAACCATTCCATTTTGTGCTGCAATGGATACAACCAGATGTTCTCTGCCAAACAGACTAAGTGCCTCCTGGATAAACTTCGGATTTTCTACTGCCTTTGTGCCAATTACTACCCGGTCTGCACCCAGATTTAAGACTTTTTCCACTTCCTGAATTGAACGGATTCCTCCGCCTAGTTCAACCGAAATCTTCACTTCATCCATCAGCTTTTGTATAGATTCAATATTAACAAGATAACCGGAAAACGCCCCATCCAAATCCGTTACGTGAAGGCGTTTTGCCCCCTGGCTCTCCCACTGTAATGCCATTTTATGAGGAGAATGGGAGTAAATCTCTGCTCCTTCATAGGTTCCGGCAGTAATTTTAATGCAATGACCATTAATGATGTTGACTGCTGGTATGATTTCCATTATGCCTCCTATAAACTTCCTTTGGTAGATAAAACACCTTGTATTCTTGTATCTTGCATGACCGCTTCATCCAATGCTTTTCCAAATGCCTTGAACATAGCTTCCATAATATGATGATTATTCTCCCCAGACAAAAGCTTCAGATGCAGATTCATTCCGGCACTGTATGTAACCGCATAAAAAAACTCTTTTGCAAGTTCCGTATCCATGTATCCCACACGGTTTACCGTAAAGGGAACATCAAAGGAAAGGTACGGTCTTCCGGATAAATCCAGCGAGCATAGCACCAGGGCATCATCCATAGGAAGAATAAAATAACCAAACCGTTTTATTCCTTTTTTGTCCCCGATTGCCTCTTTTATTGCTGTTCCTAATACAATGCCGGTATCCTCAATGGTATGATGACCATCTACTTCCAGATCCCCTTTCACTGTAAGCGTCATATCAAACAGACCATGCCTGGTAAAACTATTCAGCATATGATCAAAAAAACCGATTCCTGTCTGAATGGATGTCTTGCCGGAACCATCCAGTGAAAAATCCATATGAATATCTGTTTCCTGTGTTTTCCGGTTCACTTTTGCTGATCTTGTTTTCATACTTTACGCCTCCGTCATATTCTGGAATGAATGCCGCCATATCATTTCGTAACACTGTAATCCTATTCATTATACCCAATTTTTATTTATCTGTCAAAAAAGCCCTGCATCTTTTTTATGCAGAGGTAACAGTTCAGCCGTGATGAGCGCACAGCCGCCGGAAGCACACCGAATATCAGGTACCATGAAATATCCCTTTGAACACGTCGGCACTTGGTTTTGATTTTTTTGCAAAACCTTTGTACCGCTACGTGTTCAATGGAGCAAAAGCGGGTATTTCATGGTATCTGATATTCTGCGTGCTTCCGGCGGCTGTGCGCTCATCACGGCTAAACTGTTACATGCAGAAGCCTTTTTGACTAGGACTTAGAAACGAAATCCGATACCTGACAAATCTACAATTATTTTTTAAAGCGGACCGCAATGGAATTCGCATGTGCAGTCAATTGTTCTGCTTTTGCAAATGCCTCAATATCCTCATGAATTGGTTCTAATGCTTCTCTTGAATAAGAGATAATGCTGGACTTCTTAATAAAGTCATCCACACTTAACGGTGAAAAGAATTTGGCAGTTCCATTCGTTGGAAGAATGTGATTCGGTCCTGCGAAATAATCTCCCAGCGGCTCGCTGCTGTATTCTCCAAGGAAGATTGCACCAGCATTCTGAATCTTTGTCATCGTCTGGAACGGATCTTTTGTAACAATCTCAAGATGCTCAGAAGCGATCTCATTTGTAACATCAATGGCATCCTGCATTGTCTGGGCAACGAGAATATATCCGAAGTTATCCAGGGATTTCTGGATAATCTCTTTTCTTGAAAGTGTCTTTATAAAAGCATCGACTTCTTCCGATACTTTTTCAGCCAGTTCTCTGGAAGTAGTAACAAGAATGGCACTGGCCAGTTCATCATGTTCCGCCTGAGACAATAAATCAGCCGCAACGTAACGTGGATTAGCCGTCTCATCTGCCAGAACAAGAATTTCACTTGGACCTGCAACCGAATCAATGCTGACATGACCAAATACTGCCTTTTTTGCCAATGCAACATAAATATTTCCAGGACCTACAATTTTATCTACCTTTGGAATACTTTGCGTTCCATATGCCATTGCACCAATGGCCTGGGCACCTCCCGCTTTATAGATCACATCAACTCCGGCTTCTTTTGCCGCCACCAGTGTCGCAGGGTTTACCTTTCCTCCTTCAAGGGATGGCGGAGTGGTCATAATAATCTCTTTCACTCCGGCAACCGAAGCAGGGACAACATTCATCAGTACCGAAGAAGGGTATGCTGCCTTTCCTCCCGGAACATATACTCCGACTCTGGCAAGGGCAGTTACTTTCTGTCCAAGAATCGTTCCATCCGGCTTTGGATCAAACCAGCTATACTGCTTCTGCTTTTCATGAAATGACCGGATGTTCTCAAGTGCCTTGCGGATAACAACCAGAAGAGAAGCATCGACTTCTTCATATGCTTCTTGTATCTCTGCCTCAGAAACACGTATCGTCTCCGGAGTCAGCACGGCATGGTCAAACTTTTCCTCGTATTCAAATAATGCTTCATCTTTTCTGGTTTTTACCGCTTCCAGAATCTCTTTTACACTGTCCTCATACTGTCCATACTGATTCGGACTTCTTTTTAACAGATTTTCCAGAATGTTTTTCTTTGTACTCTCCTGTAATGTAACAATTCTCATGATTTATGCTCCTTTTCCTTATCCAGAACTTCCTTCAGATTTTTAATCAGGCTGTTGATACGTTCGTGTTCCATCTTCATGCTGACTTCATTCACTACCATCCGGGCTGACAATGGACAGATTTCTTCAAGAACAACAAGACCATTTTCCCGTAAAGTGGAACCCGTTTCCACAATATCCACAATAACTTCTGATAAGCCAACAATCGGAGCCAGTTCAATGGAACCGTTTAACTTAATGATTTCTACGGTCTGATGTTTTTTGTTATAGAAATAATCTTTTGCAATCCGTGGATACTTGGTAGCGACCCGGATAATCTCGCCGCTTTCGAGTACTTTTTTGGCAGATTCAGGTCCAGCCACACACATACGGCATTTTCCAAGTCCCAGGTCAAGGACTTCGTACATCTTCCGTCCTTCTTCCATAATGGTATCTTTTCCTACAACACCAATGTCTGCCGCACCATACTCCACATAGGTAGGTACATCCGTAGCTTTTGCCAGGAAAAATTTTAATTTCAGCTCTTCATTACAAAAAATCAGTTTTCTTGTATCCGGATCTTTCATTTCTTCACAGGTGATGCCTACCTGTTCAAGATAGCTTAATGTTTTTTTTGCAATACGTCCTTTCGCAAGAGCAAAGGTCAGATAACGTGTCATAGGATCACTTCCTCCTTCGTACCATTATGAAGATAAATCATTTCCGCCACCTGCTGGCGCAATGCATATTTTTTGTATAACTCCAGATTCTTTGCGGATGATTTTCTGACAAGCTGAACGTTCCTGCCATTTTTTCTAAGGTCATTTGCCATCTCAATGGCCGCCTTCTGTTGGGAGGTATCATAGAGCAGCAGTGTAATCGGCTCCCTCACCTCTGAAAGCTTCTTCTGGCGGGACAATGCCATCATGAGCTGATCCATTTCTATGGCAAATCCAATGGCTGGTGATTTCTTGCCAAACTGTTTTAAAAGGTTATCATAACGTCCGCCCTTCATCACCGCTTCCCCATTTCCGTATGTATAGGCACGGAAAATGATACCGGTATAATAATCATATTTGCTGAACATTCCAAGATCAAAGGTGACATAATCACTTAACCCGTAGTTTTCCAAAAGTGTATATAGTTTTAACAGGCGTTCCAGTGCTTTTAAAGAGACGGAATTCTTCACTTTTTCTTTTGCATATTGAAGGTTTTCAATGGAGCCGAATAATTCCGGTAATTTTAGGATCAGTTCCTTCAAATCCCCTGACAGCTTTTTGCTCTCGACTAAATCTTCCATTCCAAACCGGTTTTTTGACTCTAATAGCATCCGGAAAGAAGCTGCTTCCTCTTCATTAAAGTCTGCCTCATTTAACAGTCCTTCCACAAATTTTGCGTGTCCCACTTCAACCTGGAATTCTTCTAATCCACAGTTTTTCAGGCACTCAATCGTAAGCGCCAGCATCTCTGCGTCGGCATCGGATGTATCGTCATTGATAAGCTCTGCACCTATCTGCGTCATCTCTTTTAATTTTCCGCGGTAACTGTCACTGTGATTGATAAACGTATTTCCCGTATAACAAAGACGGATTGGAAATTCTTCTTCTTTGCAATATTTTGCCACGCAACGGGCAATGGACGGTGTCATATCCGGTCTTAGCACCAGGGTATTTCCTTCCCGGTCAAAAAATTTGTACATTTCGCGTGATGCAACTGTCCCACGTTCTTTATTAAAAATATCGAAAAATTCAAACATCGGAGTCTGAATGTCCCGGAAACCATAGCTTTTTAAGATCTGATGCATGGTATTCTGTATTCTTAATTTTTCTTCACACTCAATTCCATAAATATCCCGCACACCCTCTGGCGTATGTAACAGGCTCTGATAAATGGAGCCTTCTGTCATTTTGTAGCTCATAAAAAACCTCCAGCTTGTTTTTTGATTGCACGTAGAATCATAGCACAATGCTTTACTCTTGTAAAGCACTAAAACTCTTTATTATTTCTCTTATTTTTTCTCTTCTCTTAAAAACGTGACTTGCATTTTTGTTCCTTTGCCCACTTCACTCTCCAGATTCAGACTGCTGTTTGGGTGCTGGACAAGCACATGTTTGACAATGGCAAGACCAAGACCGGTGCCTCCGGTTTTCTTGGAACGGCTTTTATCCACCCGGTAAAAACGTTCAAATACCCGTTTCTGGTTTTCTGGCGAGATACCGATTCCCGTGTCGGATACAGTCAATACGACTTTCTTTGCATCACCGGTTACTGAAACAAATACATTTCCACCAGATACATTGTACCGAATTGCGTTGTCACACAGATTATACAACAACTCGTTCATCATTTCTTTATTTGCAATGATTTTCTGGCTGCTTCCGGACAGTCCGATTGATACATTGTTTTTCTGGGCATTTACTTTGAGCATCTCCACACAATTCTCTGCGATCTGGTACAAATCCAGTTCTTCCATCACCACGCCGGAATCCATGCTGTCTAATTCGGACAAGCGGATAATATCATTAATCAAGGTGAGGAGACGCTTTGAATTCTGATGAATCTCTCCGGCAAAACGGGCGGTCTCCTCCTGATCGGTCATACCACTTTCAATTAACTCTGCGTATCCGGATATGGCAGTAAGAGGCGTCTTTAATTCGTGAGATACATTTGCAGTGAAATCCTGACGCATTGTTGCGTTGCGGATTATAGATTCATGCTGGTTCTGAATCGTTGCCACAATCGGTTTCAGCTCTTTATACACCGAAACCGACTCACAATGCTCCATGTTATTCGCAACTTCTTCGATTGGTGCCACTAGTTTTTTGGTCAGAACATGGGAACAGAATGCCGACAATACAAAAACCCAGATTACGACAAAACAAATATAAGGAACTGCCCGTTTCATCAGGCTGTACAGGCTTCCTGCTTCTTTTGCCACCCGAAGCACCGTTCCATCTGACTGTTTTATGGCATAGTAAAAGGTCATTTTATCAAGTGTCTGGGAGTGACGTTTTGCCGTTCCGCTTCCTTTCTTTAGCGCTTGTGAGATTTCCGGACGTTTCAGATGATTCCCCATCTTAAGAATGTCTGCATCAGAATCATAAATCACGGTTCCGTCTTCCGACACAACCGTGATTCTTATGCCGTCAATCTGCTGACGGTTTCCGTTCTCCATTAAAATATCCGCATAGGTCTTCAGATTGTTCATTACTTCCTGCTCAAAAACCTCATAGAAAACCCCTGAGGTAAGTAGTACTGTGAATAATACAGCCAGTGCCGATATCATCAATACCTGAAAGTTAATCCTTTTTTTCATGTGTTTATTTACTCCATTTTGTATCCCACATTCCGAACAGTCTTAATGCGGGAAGATTCTTCCTTCAGTTTTTGTCTCAAAGTCTTAATATGCATATCCAGCGTTCTGGATTCTCCGATGTAATCCGTTCCCCAGATCCGGTCCATAAGAAGTTCTCTTGTAAGAACCGTCCCCTGGTTTTCCATGAATAATTTTAACAGTTCATATTCTTTATAAGTCAGCTCACAGGTCTGTGTCCCGACCATAACTAAATGCTTCTTCAGATCCAGTTGAATCTGGCCTGCTTTCAGACAGCTGTCATTTTCCAGACGTCCGCTTCGTCGAAGCAGGGCTTTCACCCTTGAAATGAGCTCCATAACGCCAAAAGGCTTGGAAAGGTAATCGTCGGCTCCCATATCAAGCCCCTTTACCTTATCAAGCTCTGTTGTTTTGGCGGTTACCATAATAATCGGAATCTTTCTGGTAGATTCATTCTCCCGCAGTTCTTTTAATATTGTAAGTCCATCCTTATCTGGAAGCATAATGTCCAGTATAATCAGGTCTGGAATGCCTTTTTTCAGGGCAGCATCGAACTGGGCTGCATTTACCATCCCAGAAACTTCATGTCCCGAATTCTTTAATGCAAAACACTCAATCTCCCGGATATTTTCGTCATCTTCTACAACATAAATGTTAGCCATAACATTCATTTCTCCTACATGTTTTAAATATATAAATTACTTTTTATCATTCTTTTTTTTCATGAATTGTTTAATCAGACCAACAATGCCTCCAATAATGCCACCAACCACGGCTGCGACAATAATAATCATGAACTGTTTCATTGTCCACATATCCGTTTCCTCCTTTAATCATTTACTGTATCTTAATTATGGCTATTATAACGAAAATTTCCGGATAAAACAATAGAAGTTTTAATCATCTTCATGCTTTCCAGTAATGGAAAAGATAACCCATTCTGCAATATTGGTCGCATGATCCCCGATCCGCTCGAAGTATTTTGCCACCATTAATAAGTCTGCAGCCTGCTCTCCATTATTGGCATTTTCGGATATGAGTCTTATGAGTTCTTCTTTGATCTCATCAAAAAGGTCATCTACTACGTCATCCCGTTCAATTACCTTTTTCGCAAGTCCTACGTCTTTATTCACATAAGCATCTACGGAATTGATTACCATCATGGTAGTCTCTTTTGCCATCTCCTGAATATGCTCAAGCTTCTTGATATATGGTTTTCCCTTCATCATAAGGGTAATCTCTGAGATGTCTGCTCCATGATCCCCAATCCGCTCCATATCGGTAATCATTTTTAATGCAGAAGAGATCTGGCGTAAATCTCTTGCTACCGGCTGCTGCTGAAGTAAAAGCTTCAGACAGAGATTTTCAATATTTTTTTCCTGATGGTCGATTTCTTCATCAAAATCAATCGCTTCCTGGGCTTTTATGGCATCCTGTCTTACCAGAGCGGAAACAGCCATCTCAATCTCCTGCTCAATCAGGCTTCCCATAGTAATCAGTTCATTATTCAGTTCTTCTAACTGACGGTCAAATCGGTTACGCATTCCAGTTCTTCCTTTCTACATAAGTCAAATTGCATCAGCCAAACCGGCCTGTAATATAATCCTCTGTCCGTTTATCCGCAGGCATGGAAAACATCTGGGCAGTATCTCCATACTCAATGACTTCACCGAGAAGGAAAAATGCTGTTTTATCGGATATACGGGTTGCCTGCTGCATATTGTGGGTAACCATAATAATGGTATAATCTTTTTTTTAATTCTAAAACGAGATCCTCAATTTTGGTAGTAGAGATTGGGTCTAAGGCAGAGGTCGGCTCATCCATCAGAATTACTTCCGGCTGTACCGCAAGGGCACGGGCAATACACAGACGCTGCTGCTGGCCGCCGGATAATCCAAGCGCACTCTTTTTTAAACGATCCTTTAATTCATCCCAGATTGCTGCATTTTTCAAAGAAGTCTCTACAATCTCGTCCAATTTTGCTTTTGAATGAACACCATGGGTTCTTGGTCCAAATGCAATGTTGTCATAAATGCTCATTGGAAATGGGTTTGGTTTCTGGAACACCATGCCAACCCGTTTACGAAGAAGATTGACATCCATATTTCCATAAATGTCTTCTCCGTCCAATGTTACTTCACCTGTAATCCGGCACCCTTCAACCAGATCATTCATCCGGTTTAACGACTTTAAAAAGGTGGATTTACCGCATCCACTCGGACCGATAAATGCGGTAATCTCGTTTGCCTTCAAATTCAGATTAATATCTTTTAGCGCTTTGAAATCTCCATAATAGAGATCCAAATTTTTTACCTGAAATTTATCTTTCATTTCTTTTCTCCATTCTTTCCGATTTTCTTTGCAATCAAGCCTGACAGGAAGTTAATCAGGATTACCATAAGAAGCAGAACAACTGCTGTGGCATAGGCCTGATCGGTATATAAACCTTCTCTTGACAGACAGTACATGTGGATTGCCAGCGTCCGTCCGGAGGAAAAAATATTCTTAGGAACTTCTGCTACCGTTCCGGAAGTATACATTAACGCTGCGGTTTCTCCTACAATTCTGCCGATTGCCAGAATGATTCCGGAAAGGATACCAGGCATGGCCGGTGGCAGAACAATGCAGAATACCGTACGAAGTCTTCCTGCACCAAGGCCAAAGCTTCCTTCCCGGTATGAGTCTGGAATGGAAAGCAATGCCTCCTCCGTTGTACGCATAACAACCGGAAGTACCATGATTGCCAGAGTCAATGCACCTGCAATCAATGACATTCCCATTTTCAGTGTACCTACAAAGAATAACAGGCCAAACAATCCATATACGATGGAAGGAATTCCGGTAAGAGTTTCAGCCGTAAGACGGACAATGGCTACCAGCTTATTTCCTTTTTTGGCATATTCCACTGTATAGATTGCAGAAAAAACTCCAAGGGGCACCGCAAAAATCAGTGCTAAAACTGTCATTTCCAGCGTTGTTATAATTGCCGGAAGCATTGAGACATTTTCGGTTGTATATTTTGGTGCAAATAAGGAAGGAGAGAGATACGGCACCCCATGGACTAAGATATAAACTATAATAAAGCCAAGTGCTCCAACAGTAACCACTGCTGAAAACGCTACTAAAATCCATAAAAGAAGGGATCCGGGATGTTTTAAATAGGTTTTCACTTTCTGCGAAAAAGTCACACGGTTTATCATATCCATCGTCCCTTAACCCTCCTTTCGTTTTAACAGAGAAAATGCGGTATTAATTAACAAGATAAATACAAAGAGTACCACTCCGGTGGCAATCAGTGCTTCCCGGTGTAAATCTGTGGCGTATCCCATTTCCAAAACGATATTAGCTGTCAATGTACGGACTCCTTTATAAATGCTGTCTGGTATTCGTGGCTGGTTACCAGCTACCATAATCACTGCCATCGTTTCTCCGATTGCGCGTCCTACTCCTAGCACAACGGCTGCGAAGATACCAGATTTTGCAGCCGGCAGCATAGCCAGAAACACGCTTCTTTCATGCGTTGCGCCAAGTGCAAGGGCACCTTCATAATAAAACTGTGGAACCGCTTGAATAGCTGATTCTGACACACCGATTATGGTAGGGAGAATCATGATTCCAAGTAAGATAGAGGCAGTCAGTATGCTTTGTCCATTTCCCTGAAAGTGTTCCCGTACGAAAGGAACAATCACGACCAGACCAAAGAATCCGTATACAACAGAAGGAATTCCTGCCAGCAGATCTACTGCTGGCTTAATGATTTTGTAGAGTCCTTTCGGACAAAATTTTGCCAGAAAGATCGCTGTCAGAATTCCAACTGGCACACCAATCAGGATAGCTCCTCCGGTGACATAAATGCTTCCGATAATCATTGGAAGAATTCCATAGATATCATTTTTTGGCCGCCACATCTGACCGGTCAGAAATTTTCCAAATCCAATTTCCTTCATGGCCGGTACGCCATTTACAAAAAGAAACACACAGATCAGGAGAACAGCCAGGATAGAGATACAGGCAGAAAACATGAATACACATTCCATTATCTTTTCTTTGTGTTTTTTCATTTTGCTTCTCCTTATAATAGAATCACTTTTTATTCGGAAACCTCATCCCATGTTGTGATATCACCCATGTAAATCTTCATAACGTCATCTTTTGTGATATTTTCTAACGGATTTTCTTTATTTACGACTACTGCAATTCCATCCAGTGCGATTGCCTTTGCGGTAATTCCTTCTGCGCTCTCACTGTCTGCAAGATCACGGGATGCCATACCAATATCACAGATTCCATCAATGGTAGAAGTAACACCTGTGGTAGAATCACTTTCCTGTACTTCAATGTCTGCATTCGTATTAACTGCAAGATATGCTTCTTTTAATTTTTCCATTACTGGTGTAACAGAAGAAGAACCGGCAACAACAATTTTTCCAGATGGTTTGCTGCCGCTATAAGCCGGTGCATCTGATACAGAAATATAACCATTCTCTTCAATCACTGCCTGACCATCCGCACTCATAATGTAATCAATGAAATCCTGTGCAACATCGCTTACTTCCCCTTTTGTTACAATGTTGAACGGACGGGAGATTTTGTATGTACCACTCTTAATGTTATCTACAGTTGCTTCTGCGCCGTCAATTTTTAAAGCTTTTACCGAATCATCCAGTGAACCAAGGGAAACATAACCGATTCCAGCTGCATCGCCCGCAACCGTTGTCATCATAACGGAAGTAGAGTTTGTTACAATTGCTTCATCTGTTGTATAGTCTATTTTATTTCCGTCTCCATCTTTCTGCTCGATTCCAAACAGTTCAACGAAAGCACCTCTTGTACCGGATCCGTCTTCTCTGGATACAACGGAAATAGGACTCGTCTTGTCAAAGTCAGAAGTAACTTCTGTTCCACTGTTTTTTGTGTCCGCATTTCCGGTGGCATTAGAAGCTGTATTCTGGGCACCGCCACCACAGCCTGCCAGACATCCAATTGCTAATACTGCGCTTAACATCATTGTTGCTATTCTTTTCTTTTTCATGTAATTTTCCTCTTTTCTTTTCGATTATTGCGATAAGTTCCTTATCACGTATCTAATCATAAAAAAGGGATGTAAAGTCTGTTATCTGTTTTTTGTAAAATGAATGTAAAAAGGGACTGCCCAATATGCAGTCCCTTTTACTGGTTTTGCTCTAAAGCTTCCTCCATGTGGAAAGTTTTAATATTTATTTGCCGGCAGTTTCGCTTTGTTCCCGGTCAGACAGATCCTGCTGCAGGCACTCCAGATAATGAACAAATACCCCTTGATGGGGCGGAATCTGGTATCTGGGATCTAACTCTTCATATAAAAAGCTTTTTCTTCCACCTTTCTCTGCCCGGTTCCAGAATTTTAACAGATCGCGGAATGTCAGATAGTAAAACACATCATTCGGTGCAAAGTGAATAATGAGAAAAGCAACACCCCCTTGTCCTTCCATTTCCTGCATAAATGCAATCTGATGTTCGTGGACATTCTGTAATGGAAAGGTCAGGCTGGCACATTCTTTTGCATCAAAACATACCGGAATTCCCTGCACCGCACCAATGTAATCTACGGTACTTTTCTTGTCAAAATAGGCAAGGGTGATATGCCGTGTTGACTGGTCAATCTGAATGGGAGTAATCGGTGTTGGCACTTTCTGGATTAATGCCAGTTTCTGGCTCCGGTACCGCTCATTTGTCATATTAATCAATTCTTCTAAAGATGAGCCACGGAGACCTCTGGAATTCCATGATGGCATAACCTCTTTTCCTCCTTCTTCCTTTACTCAAACAGTGCATGTTTTATCATCTCAAACTGCGCTGGCAGAGGTGCCGTAAGTTTTTTCCCCGCCAGATCATGATAAACCGCATACCATCTGGCCGCCTCTTCTTTTGTGTGGCAGCTTTCAAACACTTCTTTTTCTAATTGTTCTGGGAATGTCATCTCCCATGCATGCAGGAGATGGTGTCTGAGACCAAACCGCTTCCGGAACAGCTTATTAACTGCTACATCCCCATATTTTCCATCCCCGGCTACCGGGTGGCCGATTGACTGAAGATGGGCGCGGATCTGATGGGATTTTCCCGTGATAAGCTGGACTTTTAAAAGCGTATATTCTCCATTTCCTGCTAAAGGCATATAACGGGTACAGATATAATCTGCACCTTCTGTCTGTTCTGCCTGTACCGTAACCCGGTTGTGGCTATGGTTTTTTACCAGATAACCTTCAATCGTCTCTTCCTTCTGAATCGTCCCCTTCACGATGCACAGATAAAATTTTCCACAGGCATGTGACTGAATGACAAGGGACAACGCCTGCAGCCCGGCAAGCGTCTTTCCACCAGCAATGATTCCACTTGTATTCCGGTCAAGACGGTTGCACACGCCCGGATGAAAGGTAAGGAGCTCTTCCTTTTTTAGTTCTCCGTTCTGTAATAAATACCAGTTCAGATATTCAATCATTGACACGTCATCCGGACGGGCTTTCTGGGAAAGCATCCCTGCGGGCTTTGAGAAAAAAATAACATCATCTGTCTCAAATATAACGTCTGGCTTTGTCTCAACCGGACAGATCCTCTTAGGATCCACCGGCTCAGATTTCGTACCTTGAAATTTTGCAATGGTTTCATCTGATAAAAAAAGCTGTACACGATCCCCAAGGCAAAGCCTCTGGGTACCATCTGTTTTTTTCTTGTTTAGTACAATATTTTTCTTCCGAAGCATTTTATATAGGAAACTCTTCGGCGCTTCCTTCAGATATTTGGACAGATACTTATCAAGTCTCTGTCCAGCATCATTTTCACCGATGATCAATTCCTGCAAAAAGGTTCTCTCCCTTCTAATAACCGTGAACAAGAATTATGGCATCACAAGAGTAAACAGAATCTTTAACACCTGTTCCCGTTCGTCTTCTCTCACATCCGCCGGAGTCATCCGGTTCAGTTCCCTGAGAAAATACTTTTCCTCTTTAAAGACACAAACCTGATAATCCGAACAATAATTCCGTACATTCTGAAATAAATATTTTTCCACGCCTTTTACATCCTTTTCCTTCGGATCCGCCAGGGCAATGATCTTTCCCGGAACCTCCACCATATATGGAAAAAGCATAATGCGATCCTTTGAGGTCATAAGCATGTCCACATACAAGGTCTGCCCTTCCTTCAGATGAGAGGAAATATGTTCATATTCTTTTTTTGTCACCGAATGATAGGGAACCGTGGCAATCAGCCCCACGACCTGTTTTGCCCCTGGCAAAACCATCAGTATAGCAACAACTGAGAAAATATTCTGGGGTTCCATTTTATTTAACAAAAGTCCGATTACAAAAATACTAAGACCAATTACAAGAAATAATAATATTTTCCATAGATAATTACTTTTTAACCGGTCGAGATATTGAAACTCTCCCTTTTTCTTCTTTCGTATCATGTCTGCCTCCTGTGTTATTTTTTATGAACATTTCGTATCGTTTTCTTCTTTTTCTTCGCTTCTTCCCTTTTCACCGGCTGTCTGGATTTTTTTATTTTTCTCGGTGAGATAAGACAGGTTGTCTGGTCAAATCCTACTAAATCCATGCGTCCGGCACGCTTCAGTCCTTCCAGCACCAGATCATAATTATCCGGATTCCGGTACTGGATTAATGCCCGCTGGATTGCCTTTTCGTGAGGGGATTTTGGCACATAGACCGGTTTCATGGTTCTCGGATCAAGTCCGGTATAAAACATGCAGGTCGATATCGTGGACGGTGTCGGGTAAAAATCCTGCACCTGTTCCGGGTTAAACCCCATCTTTTTCACATATTCCGCCAGCTTGACTGCTTCCTTCATCGTTGAACCGGGATGGGAAGACATGAGGTAAGGAACCACATACTGTTTTTTGCCAATCAGCCGGTTCACCTTCGTATAGCGTTCAATAAATGCCTCATATACATGATTATCCGGTTTTCCCATATATTTTAGAACCTCACCAGACACATGCTCCGGGGCAACTTTTAACTGCCCGCTTACATGATTCTCACAAAGCTCCTTCAGAAAACGGTCACTTTTATCTGCCATTACATAGTCAAATCGGATTCCAGAACGGATAAATACTTTTTTTACTCCCGGAAGGCTTCTCAGTGCATGAAGGATGTCCAGGTATTCTTCGTGGCTCACCCGTAAATTGGGACATGGTTTTGGATAAAGACATTGTTTAGCCGGACATACGCCTTTTGTCTCCTGTTTTTCGCAGGCTTTTTGGCGAAAATTCGCCGTAGGTCCTCCCACATCAAAAATATATCCCTTAAAATCCGGATCTTGAATCATAAGTTCTGCTTCCCGTAAAATAGACTCTTTACTTCTCGTTTGCAGAATACGCCCCTGATGAAAGGTTAAGGCACAAAAACTGCATCCACCGAAGCATCCACGGTTACTTACAAGGCTGAAACGCAGATCGGCAAGTGCCGGAATGCCGCCATCTTTTTCATACATTGGATGATACGTCCGCATATATGGTAGATCGTAGATATCATCCATCTCCTGTGTCGTAAGCGGATATGCCGGTGGATTCTGGACAACATATTCTTTTTCTTTATACGGCTCCACCAGCCGTTTTCCGGAATATGGATCGGTATTCATGTACTGGGTATAAAAACTTTCGGCATATGCTTTCTTTTCCTGGCACAATTCTTTATAGGAAGGAAGCATAATTGTCTGGTCATCCATTTCCACTTCCTTTGCCCGGTATACCGTTCCACGGACATAAGTAATCTGTTCCACCGGAATGCCTGCGTCCAGTGCTTCTGCAATCTCTACAATGGAATGTTCTCCCATTCCATAAGATAAAAGATTTGCTCCGGAGTCTAAAAGTATCGAGCGCTTCAGGGAATCGCTCCAATAATCATAATGAGCCAGTCTTCTTAGGCTTGCTTCAATTCCACCGATAATAATCGGAACCTTTTTATACACTTTCCGAATAAAATTACAATATACGACCGTTGCACGGTCAGGACGTCTGCCAATTACACCGCCTGGAGTGTATGCATCCTGATGTCTTCTTTTTTTAGCAGAGGTGTAATGGTTTACCATCGTATCCATGTTTCCGGCACAGACAAGAAAGCCAAGACGGGGCATGCCAAATTCCTGTATCGAAGTCTCATCGTTCCAATCCGGCTGGCTGATGATGCCAATCCGGTATCCTCTGGACGAAAGCACCCGGCTGATTATGGCTGGTCCAAAAGATGGGTGATCCACATAGGCATCCCCGATTACATATACAAAATCGACGCAGTCCCACCC
This sequence comes from Clostridiales bacterium, assembly GCA_029007845.1. GTDB lineage: Bacteria > Bacillota > Clostridia > Lachnospirales > Lachnospiraceae > SUG1228. The sequence goes on along the minus strand of JAQXIP010000110.1, from coordinate 8,425 downwards.
ACGTGCTTTCATATCTTGTTTACATACAGGTAAAAATCCCATCGGTACCTCCTCTAATGCTTTATGCTTTCCATAAGCTTATTTTGTTCCTCTTTTGTTAATTCCCGGTAAGTCCCTGCAGTAAGAGAATCATCCAGAACAAGCGTCCCCATGCGAATCCGTTTCAGATACGACACATGGGTTTTTAAGGCAGCCATCATCCGCTTAACCTGATGATATTTTCCTTCCGTAATCGTAAGAACTACCTCACAGGTTTTTAAACTCAAATCCGTTGCCAGCACCTCACACTGGGCAGGCTTGCATCTTGTCCCGTCTTTTAATAGAATGCCCCTTTCCAGTTCACCGATTCCTTCTTTCGTAAGGACTCCATCCAGTCTTACATAATAAGCTTTCTCGACATGTTTTTTAGGTGAAAGCAGCGTATGAGCCAGTTCTCCATCATTCGTTAAAAGCAAAAGTCCTTCCGTATCTTTATCAAGACGCCCTACCGGAAACAGATCCGAAGTACGGTCCTCTGGCTTTAATAAAGAAAGAACCGTCCGTTCTTTTGCATCTTTTGTAGCGGTAATGACACCAGCAGGTTTATTCATGAGAAAATAACGGTGTGGGTCATAAGAAACCGTTTCCTTCCCATAACACACCTGATCCTCACTCGTAATCTTACGCTGGGGAGAATTCTCCACAACCCCGTTCACCGAAACAATTCCTTTCCGTATATCTGTTTTTATCTGGCTTCTTGTGCCTTTTTTCATATCTGCCAGATACTTATCCAGACGAATTCCTTTCATTACATCATTCTCCATCCTGCCAGATACTTATTCTTCAAGCGTCCCTTTGCATATTTTCCCCAGCCTAGCGGATAGCCGTCAACAAGCACAAGTACCCAGCCGGGCTTTAATTCCTCCGAAAGATCAAGTGTTTCTCCTTTTAAATACTTGACAACCTTTGGATCACTGGCAGCCAAAGATAGACAGTTATCCCAATGGCTGGAGTCAAGTGTCATGGCAAACGCCTGGCTTGGTTCAAAGCGGTTTTTCAGATCGTATCCGGCAAACAACCCACTTCTTACAACCCGAAGTCCTTTCAGATCCGGAATCTCTTCTGGTATCAAGAACAACCGCTCGCCATGGAGTTCTGGCCGGTATCCCTCAAAGGAACAGCCGGTGTGTGAAAGAAAATCCAGGATTTCCTTTGGAAGCTTGACAAAGTCAGGGTGGATTCCTTTCTTTTCAAAGGAGCCTCTCTGACATTCCCCTTCTTTTTTTAGAAGCGCTACAAAATGTCCTTCTCCCTGAATCCGGAACGGCCATAACCTTGCTGTATTGGCAATCGTTTTTTTCCTTTCTTCGGAAATTGGAATCTCTTCTGAAACAAGATCAACCCGTCCGTCCGCAAAACCGTAATCCTTCGGAACCGGAACAAGCGAAAGCTCCGGATACTTTGCCAGTGCATATATAATGGAATCTTCGTTTTCTACACTGGAAAACGTACATGTGGAGTAAAGCATCATCCCACCTGGTTTCAGAAGCTGCACTGCTGCATCCAGAATGGAGCGCTGAATCTTTGCATAAAAATCCGGTCCCTGCTTTTCCCACGCTTTCCGGATCGCTGCATCTTTCCGGAACATGCCTTCTCCCGAACATGGCGCATCAATCAGTATTTTGTCAAAGTATTCAAAAAAGGTCTGGGAAAGATGATCTGGAACTTCGTTTAATACCACACAGCGGTCGGAACCAAAAAGCTCCAGATTTTTTAGTAGTGCTTTTGTTCTCGATGCACTGATATCATTGGATACCAATACACCCGTTCCATTTAATTTTGCAGCAAGTTCGGTGCTTTTTCCTCCGGGAGCCGCACAGAGATCGAGCACCTTATCCCCAGGTTCTACCGGTAATATGGCAGCCGGTGTCATGGCACTCGGTTCCTGTATATAATATAATCCGGCATAATAATAAGGATGTTTTGCCGGCTGGTCTTTTCCATCATAGTAAAACCCGTTCTTTGTCCAAGGTACCCTTGACAAAGGAAACGGGCTGATCTGTTCAAATTGTTCCGTAGAGAGCTTGCGGTTATTCACACGAAGCCCCGTATACGAAGGTTTTTCGAAACTTGCCTCATAATCTTCAAACTCTCCACCTAACATCTCTTTCATCCGCTCTACAAAAGCTTCCGGTAATTTCTGCATGGTATTTTCCTTAATGGTCCCTTTCTCGAATTAGTACAGGCTCTGTGCGCGATATCCCTCTGATATCATATCCAGTTCCTTATTAAAACGCTCTAACTGTGATAAATCGTCCATCTGGTAGATTCGGAAAAATTCATCCTGAATTTTCACGACTTCCCGTTTATTTGCCACTTTGTAAAGATTCTGGATATTTGTCAGAATATCAGCTACCACATTTGCCTTACGTTTAAAGGAATTCTGGGCATCCATAATCTCTCCCCGGACTTTTGACATCTCATCATCTAATACCACAATTGCCTGCGCCGACTTAAGCAGACGTTTCCGCACATGTTCCGGCATGTTATCTTTGTATTTGTATTGCAGGGAATGTTCAATTGTTGCCAAGAAATTCATGGCAAGTGTACGAATCTGAATCTCTGCCTTCAACGCTTTTGGACCTTTGTAGGTATACACCGTATAATTCACAATCATATGATAACTGCGGTATCCACTTGCCTTTGCATTGCTTATGTAGTCTTTTTCACTGACTACTTCCATATCATTCCGGTCTCGTACAAGCTCCACGACTTTATCAATATCCTCTACAAATTGGCATATGATACGGATTCCCGCAATATCATCCAGGTAGTTTTCAAAATCTTCCAGATCAATTTTCTTTTTCTGTGTTTTTTCCAATATACTGGAGATGGACTTCACCCGTCCATTTACCTGTTCAATTGGGGAATATTCCCCCGCATTCCGAAATTCGGTAATCATATGGTTAAATTTAACAACTAATTCCTCTACCGCCAATGCATAAGGATCCAGGATTTCTCTCCATAACTGAATCTCCATGATCAATTTCCTTTCCGCTCTCAAATTTTCCTTACAAAACTAGTTTTATTCTATCACAATCTCTTATAAATTTCATCCACTTTTAACCGACAAGATTCCTCTAACGGGTCAGTTTTTCTAATACGGTACAGAGAAAATCGTATACCCGGTTTACCGAAGAAATTGACATCCGCTCTTTTGGAGTATGGATATCAAAAATGTCCGGTCCCATAGAAACAATATCAAGTTCCGGTTTCTTGCCAAGCAGGATTCCACATTCCAGACCTGCATGTAATGCTTCTAATACCGGTTCTTTCCCATACTTCTCCTGATATGTTTCAACACAGATCTCCCGAAGCCTTGATTGTTCCCGATATGGCCAGCCCGGATAATTGCCCCGCATCTCATAGGTACCTTCAAACCGATGAGCCATTCGTTTTAAAATCCGGCTTACATTCATCTTTGCCTGTTCTACAGAACTTCTTACCGAACAAGTTACCGTTAATTCTTTCTCATTAAGCCGGATAATTCCGATATTAAGGGATGTCTCAACAAGACCGTCTACGTGGCTGCTCATAGAACGAACTCCATTTGGAAGAAATTGAAGAAGGTCAATGACATCCATCGCAGATTCTTTGGTAAGCATTGTTGTTTTCTTTTTATCCGGTGTAATTGTTTTAACGGTAATGGAAAGTCCTGGTTCAAATCCTCTTAATTCGTCCAAAAGCTCCTGTTTCAACCGGTCTGCTTCTGATAAAAATAAATCCAGATCGGTTACCGAAAGAATGGCAGATGCTTCTCTTGGTATAGCATTTTCCTTTAATCCGCCCTCAAGGCTAACAATGGAAAAGGAAGCATGTTCCTGTAAGAAAGACAGGCAGCGTCCCATGAGCTGATTGGCATTTGCCAGATTCTGATTAATTTCCGTACCGGAATGACCGCCTTTCAGACCGCTGATCGAAAAAGAGACAAGATGTTTGTCGTAACACTCCTGATAAACAACCGGCACGTGAAGGATCCCGGTAAGTCCTCCTGCACAGCTTGTAATAAAAATGCCTTCCTCTTCAGAATCCAGGTTCAAAAATGCCGTGCCCTCAAGAAGTGATCCATCAAATGCCCATGCACCGTCCATTCCGGTTTCCTCATCTACGGTAAACAAAATCTGTAGGGGAGGATGCACCAGATTTTCCTCATCCAGTAATGCGAAACCATATGCCAGCGCAATCCCATCATCCCCGCCAAGTGTTGTACCCTCGGCATAGATAAAATCTCCCTCAAGCTTAAGCTTTAATCCTTCGTTTAAGAAATCATGGATCGTATCACTATTTTTCTCACATACCATATCCATATGCCCCTGAATGGTAACTGGAGGAAGATGCTCACAGCCCTTTGATCCTGGTTTTTTTATTAATACATTGCCCACTTCGTCCTGACACACCCAAAATCCTTTTTTCTTAGCTGTTTCCACAAGATAACGGCTGATCTGGCCAGTATGACCCGAACCTCTTGGAATCTCACTGATCTTCTGAAAATATTCAAATATCCCATGTGCATCCAATTGCTCAAACATGTTTTTCCGCCTTTCTTCTTCATAATCCTTCAAAAAGGGCATCCAGCATTTCTGTGGACACCCTGATTTTTTTCATGACAACATAAACTTATGCAAAAATGCCAAATATATTCCTGCCATTTTCAATTAATTTTTAAAACTATGGATTGGTGCCGGAATTCTTCCGCCCCGGTTTACGAATTCATCACAGGAAAAAGAATTAACCGGCATAATTGGTGCATATCCTAGCAAACCGCCAAACTCCGCAGACTCGCCAACCGTTTTTCCAATAACCGGAATCAGACGAGCCGCAGTTGTCTTCTGGTTAATCATTCCAATTGCCATCTCATCTGCAATAATGCCGGAGATCGTCTCTGGCTTTGTGTCTCCAGGGATTGCAATCATATCCAGGCCAACCGAGCAGACACAAGTCATGGCTTCCAGCTTCTCTGAGGTGAGTGCACCGTCACTTACCGCATCAATCATTCCCTGATCTTCACTAACAGGAATAAATGCACCACTTAATCCGCCCACATAAGAAGAAGCCATTACACCACCTTTTTTTACCTGATCATTTAACAGTGCCAAAGCCGCAGTGGTTCCTGGCGCTCCAGCCCTCTCAAGTCCCATTTCCTGAAAGATCTCTGCAATACTGTCACCAACCGCAGGAGTTGGTGCCAGAGAAAGATCCACAATTCCGAATGGAATCCCGAGCCGTTTCGATGCTTCTCTTGCTACTAACTGGCCAACACGGGTGATTTTAAATGCCGTTTTTTTCACGGTTTCACACATTGTTCCAAAATCAGCCCCATGACAGCTTTCCAATGCTTTTTTTACAACTCCTGGTCCGCTGACACCTACATTGATAATTGCTTCTGCTTCAGACACACCATGAAATGCACCTGCCATAAACGGATTGTCATCCGGGGCATTACACAAGACAACTAATTTTGCACAGCCAAGGGAATCCTGCTCTTTCGTTAGTTCTGCTGTCTGTTTAATAATATCTCCCATTTTCCGCACAGCATCCATATTTAACCCGGTCTTTGTAGATCCAACATTCACTGAGCTGCATATCCGGTCTGTAACCTTTAATGCTTCCGGAATCGACTCCATAAAGATCCGGTCGCTCTCTGTCATCCCCTTTGACACGATGGCAGAGTATCCGCCAATAAAATTCACACCAACTGTTTTGGCTGCACGGTCAAGGGTTTTTGCAAGTTCTACATAATCCTCCGGCTTTTTACAAGCTGCGGAACCTACAATTGCAATCGGGGTAATGGAAATCCGTTTATTGACAATCGGAATGCCGAATTCTTTTTCGATTTCCTGACCGGTAAAGACCAGATCTTTCGCAAGAGTCGTAATCTTTTGATATATTTTATCCTTACATGCCTCCAGATCCGGATCAATACAATCCAAAAGACTGATACCAAGTGTAATCGTACGAACATCCAGATTCATCTGTTCAATCATGGAATTCGTTTCAATAACTTCATTTATGTTAATCATATATGATCGTTCTCCTATCCTTTTTTAAATACGGTGCATGGAATTAAATATGTCTTCCATCTGAAGTTTTACGCTGCATCCAATTTCCTCACCAATCTGGTCTAATTCTTCGGAAATCACATCAAAAGATTTTCCGGAAGCATTCAGATCCACAATCATCATCATATTAAAGAAGCCTTGCACAATTGTCTGTGAAATGTCCATAATATTAATCTGATTATTTGCAAGATACGTGCACACCTTGGCAATAATCCCAACACTGTCTTTTCCTACTACTGTTATAATCGCTTTTTTCATAATGAAACTGTCCTCCATTTGTTTTGATCTATTATACAAAAACCGGTTCGCATACATCATCCCTCTTTGCAACCTGAAGGGAGATTTTCTGCAGGATATCCGGATTTTCTTTCTCCATCTCACATTTTACTGTTTCAAATGCCAGATCAGGGTAATTATTTTCTTTGCTCAGATGTCCTAAAAAGACATGTTTTAAACCTGGGTGCAGCAATTCATTTAAAAGCCTGCCCGTGTTATCATTGGAAAGGTGACCCCGTTTTCCTAATATGCGTTGTTTTAAAACATAAGGATATGGTCCGACTTCCAGCATGCTGATATCATGGTTTGCCTCAAGTAAAAGGACATCCGAATCTGCAAGATTCTTAACAATATAATCATCATAGACACCGAGATCGGTAGCAACCCCTACTTTTTTTCCATCCTCCTGGGAAAAAGTATAGGATACCGGATTGGCCGCATCATGCGAAATGGAAAACGGCATGACGTTGATATCCTGAATCGTAAATGGCTCATCTGGTGTCACAAGATGAATACATTCCTGCGGGATTTTGCCAATACTGCTTTTCCCATGCAGTGCTGCGTGGATGGTTTCTGCAGTTGCGTAAACGGGTAGATGATATCTGCGAACCATCACACCAAGACCTTTAATATGATCCGAGTGCTCATGGGTAATTAGAATTCCGGATAAATGTTCCGGATTAATATCAATGGAAGAAAGTCCCTGTTCGATTTTCTTGCCACTAATTCCTGCATCAAGCAAAAGATGCGTATGGTCATTGCCAACATAGATACAATTACCACTGCTTCCGCTTGCTATACTACAAAGTTCCATGTCGAATATTCCTCCTGATTTTATTCCATTTTTACTGATTGCAGAATCTCATCACTGTCAACCGTGATCTTGTCACGTCCATTCTGCTTGGAACTGTACATTGCCCAATCGGCACGGTTCAACAGTTCATCCGGATTATCGCAGATTTCCGGATAGCTGGTAATTCCGGCACTGACATTAACAGACACATCTTTTCCATTATGGTTTAACACCAGTGTTTTGACTCTGTCACGAAGATTATTTACCGGGACAAGTGCTTCCTTTATATCCTTTCCAGGAAAGATCAGCACAAATTCCTCTCCACCATACCGGCCTGCAATTCCATTATAGTGTTTTGCAACTTCCTGTGCCAAAGAGGCAATCGTTTTAATTACCACATCTCCAAACAAATGCCCATACGTATCATTAATCAGCTTAAAGTGATCAATATCAAACAAGGCAACTGATAACGGTGTGTGACTGCTTTTCGCTTCACTTCGGCACTTTTGAAATAATTCCATCAGGTGGCGGCGGTTATAGATTCCGGTTAACCCATCATGGATTGCCATCTGCTCCATTTTATAATACAAGCTGGAATTCTCCATCGCAATCAAAAACTGCTGGCTGATTGCTTCATAGAAATTATCACTTTCCTGAAAAAAGTTGTTCTTATCATTTCCCACAAATAGATAACCTTTTTTTGTACCACTCTTTGCCATGGAAATAACGAGAAGGGAACCTGCAACCCCTTCAAAATTAACCTGATATTTGTTCGAGTTCACAAAGTTATCGACATAAACATCCTGATGACGGATGAACGGCTCCATCCTGCCTTCCTCAATGACCTCATGAAGCATCTGGAATATCTGCTCATCGTTCTGGGTTTTCAAACTAATATACGGATTCTCATTTTCTAATACACCAGGGAAGATCACAATTGCACAAAAAGACAAATTTACTTTTGATATTAATAAATCTGTGATATTCTCCATTAATTCCTGAATATCCATCACCGTATTAATGTGACGGAGCACTTCATTCTGGATTCCCATTTCTACGTTAATATTGCGCACCTGCTTGTTGGCTGCCTCTAATTGGATTTTCTGGATTCCAAGCATCTCATTGGCTTTTTTGATCTTATCCTGATTCACCTGAAGTTCTTCATTTGTCTCCTCAAGCGTATCAATCTGGCGGCATAAAAGAATAATCTCGTCCGATTTTTCAGAACACATTTTTTCAAATATGGACACGCAGACCG
>JAQXIP010000109.1 GCA_029007845.1 Clostridiales bacterium | reverse complement strand
CATAGCATCCCCAAAACTAAAGAACCGATACCGCTCCTTAACTGCTTCTTCATAAGCCTTCATAATATGGTCTTTTCCTGCCAGGGCTGATACAAGCATTAACAGCGTAGACTCCGGAAGATGAAAATTCGTAATGAGGCAGTCAAGTACCTTAAACTGATATCCCGGATAGATAAAAATTTCTGTATTTCCATGTCCCGGATGAACGATACCATTTTCGTCCGCAGCGGATTCAATCGTCCTGCAGCTTGTCGTTCCTACACAGATAATCCGGCCTCCATTCTGTTTCGCCTGATTTATCTTCTCTGCCTCCTCTGGGAGAATCTCATAATATTCAGAATGCATATGATGCTTTGTCACATCCTCAACCTTCACAGGACGAAACGTTCCAAGCCCAACATGAAGGGTAACATTGGCAATGATTACTCCGTTCTTTTCAATTCGATCCAGCAATTCATTCGTAAAATGAAGTCCCGCCGTAGGTGCAGCAGCAGACCCCTCATATTTTGCATATACCGTCTGATATCGGTTTTTATCCTTCAGTTCATGCGTAATATAAGGAGGCAGCGGCATCTGACCAAGCTTATCCAGTATTTCTTCAAAGATTCCTTCATAGGAAAACTGAATCAGGCGGTTTCCCTCTTCTACCACGTCAAGAACTGTGGCATGGAGCAATCCATTTCCAAACACCAGCTTGGTGCCGGGACGAGCCTTTTTACCCGGTTTTACCAATGTCTCCCACACATCGTTCTCTCTTCTTTTTAATAAAAGAATCTCTACCTTTCCCCCGGTTTCTTCTCTTTCTCCATATAACCGGGCTGGAATCACTTTTGTGTTATTCCTGATCAGACAGTCACCAGGTTTTAAATAACTCAGAATATTATGAAAGATTTCATGTTTCCATTCTCCAGTCTGTTTATCTAAAACAAGCAGTCTGGAAGAGTCCCGGTTTTCAATGGGATCTTGTGCAATCAGTTCTTGCGGCAGTTCATAATAAAAATCAGATGTTTTCATTGTATCATTCTCTCACTTTCCTACCTTTGCTTTCTCAAATTGCTCTCTCGTATCTTTAAGTCTCTTCATTCTATCATATTTTTCTTTTTTTGCAAAAAAAATTTGACGATCCATGGCTGTTCTTTTCTTCAAGAGACTAGAGTTTTTCCCGAAAATGAGTTATACTTGTTATAATAGAGCGGAAAATTTTGATTATAGTAAGGAGTGTTTTTTATGGCATACAGTACATTTGCTGCAATTGATGTTGGTTCTAACGAATTAACCATGAAAATATATCAGGTATCCAAAAAGGACGGCATTCATGAACTGGACTGTATCCGGCATACCATTGAACTCGGTTCGGAGTCTTACCGTTATGGAAAAATCAGCCATCAGACTATACATGAAGTATGCCAGATCCTTAACGATTTTCAGAAAAAAATGAAAGAATATAAAGCAACAGAATACACGGCCTATGCGACCAGTGCAATTCGTGAAGCATCCAATAATATTTTACTTCTAGACCAGATTAAACTTGAGACTGGCATTAAAGTTAAGATCGTCAGCAATTCAGAGCAGCGTTTTTTAAGCTGCCGCGCACTCTCCTTAAAAGAAGATTCTTTCGCCCGTCTGATTGAAAAAGGAGCTGTCATTGTAGATATTGGCTCTGGCAGCATCCAGCTTACGCTATTTGACCACTCTTATTTAATTGCGACACAGAATATCCGCCTTGGCTCCATTCGGATCCGCGACCTTCTCTCTTCCATGGAAGACCAGACAGAAGATTTTCAAGGCGTAATAAAAGAATATATCTATAATGACATCGAGACGTTCCGCCACTTTTATCTGGAAAACCGTAAGATTGATAATATTATCTGCATCGGAGAACGGCTGCACGGTCTTTCCTATTACCTGAAACCAAGTGAGGTAAAAGAAAATGACAGTTTTCCTGAATCTATCTCTCAGTCAAGGTTTGAGAAAATATTCCAGCATATATCCAATGCAAAGCAAAGCGAACTATGCGAAGAACTGGGACTTTCCAAAGAGCAGGTATCTTTGCTTCTGCCGACGGCACTCATCTACCGTCTGGTTTTTAAAGCCAGCAATGCAAAAAACATGTGGTTTTCCGGTGTTACGCTGTGTGACGGCATCGTAGAAGAATTTGCGGAGCGCAAAGAAAAACTCCTTCCAAAGCATCGTTTTACAGAAGACATCGTTTCTGCTTCCAGAAATATTGCACTCAGATACTGCTGTAACACCAACCATTCAAAAAATGTAGAATACCTGGCATTAGAGCTGTTTGATTCCATTCGGAAATATCACGGGCTGGGGAATCGGGAACGGCTGCTTTTGCAAATTGCCGTCATACTACATAATTGTGGTGAATTTGTAAATATGAATGCGGTAGCTGATAATTCCTACCACATTGTATTATCTACTGAAATTATTGGCCTGTCCCATGCAGAACGGGAAATCGTGGCAAATATTACCCGGTATGATTATGCATCCTTTCCAAAATATAACCATGATATTCATGGTCTGTCCCAGGAAACATATATCAAGCTCTCAAAACTGATTGCCATTATGTCGGTTGCAAACATCCTAGATAAAAGCCACCGCCAGAAAATATCAGATGTATCTATGATATTAAAAGACCGGCTTCTTACCATCCGGGCCAATACACTAGAAGATATTACATTAGAAAAAGGCTTGTTATGCAAACCAGCAGCTTTTTTTGAGAATGTATTCGGCATACAGCTTGTTTTAACAAAAAGAAGGGAGAAATAAACCAATGGGGAAAAAACAGAATAAATTAGCGCTTGACAATCCACAATACTACACCAACCGCGAACTAAGCTGGCTGGAATTTAATTATCGTGTTCTAAAAGAAGCAAAGGATAAGACTCTTCCTCTGTTTGAACGGATGAAATTCCTAAGCATTACTGCTTCTAATCTGGATGAATTTTTCATGATCCGGGTTGCCTCTTTAAAGGATATGGTAAATGCAGATTATGACAAACCGGATATCTCCGGCATGACACCGAAACAGCAGCTTTCAGCCATCAGTAAGCAGACTCATGAATTAGTTACTGCCCAATACAATACATTAAACCGTTCCTTTCTTCCCCTGCTGAAGCAGAACAAGATTCATCTGATTCTGAAACACGAAGATCTTTCAAAGGAACAGGCACATTTTGTGGATCATTATTTCAAAAAAAATGTATACCCAGTGTTAACCCCTATGGCAGTTGATTCTTCCAGACCATTTCCTCTGATTCGCAATAAAACCTTAAATATTGCTGCACTGCTTCTCGACCACAGCGATGCATCGGTTTTTGATTTTGCCACCGTACAGGTTCCGGATGTGCTTCCGCGTATTATCGAGATTCCTTCTGAAGAAAAAGAAGTCCGTTCCTACATCCTGCTTGAGCAGATCATTGAGCGAAACATCCAGAAGCTTTTCTTAAATCATAAAGTAATTGATGCTACCCCATACCGTATTATGCGGAATGCAGATTTGTCCATTGACGAAGACGAGGCAGCAGATCTTTTAGTAGAGATTGAAAAACAAATCAAGCGCAGACAGTGGGGAGAAGCAATCCGTCTCGAAATCGAAACTGATAAAGATGAACGCCTGCAGCGCATGCTGAAGGTTGCATTAGATATCAATGATGATTATATTTTCTCCATCCGGGGGCCTTTGGATCTTACGTTTTTGATGAAAATGTACTCTCTGGATGGCTACGATCATCTGAAAGCACCTTCCTACCATTCCCAGCCTGTAAAAGGGCTTAGTCAGGAAGAAGATTTATTCAGTCAGATCAAAAGAGGAGATATTCTCCTGCACCACCCTTACCAGACCTTTGATCCCGTTGTAGACTTTGTCCGGCAGGCTGCCACCGATCCGAATGTACTGGCAATCAAACAGACGTTATACCGTGTCAGCAGTAACTCTCCGATCATCGCATCCCTTGCCCTGGCTGCGGAAAACGGAAAACAGGTATCAGTTCTGGTCGAATTAAAAGCCCGTTTTGATGAGGAGAATAATATTATCTGGGCAAAAAAACTGGAAAAAGCCGGATGTCATGTAATATATGGTCTAAAAGGGTTAAAAACCCATAGCAAAATCACTCTGGTAGTGCGTCAGGAAGAAGACGGCATCCGCCGTTATGTACACCTTGGTACAGGAAATTATAATGATTCTACTGCAAAATTATATACCGATACCGGTCTGTTAACCTGCTCAACCAAAATCGGGGAAGATGCCACCGCCGTCTTTAACATGCTTTCCGGCTATTCGGAGCCAGAATCCTGGAATAAATTAAGTGTTGCCCCATTCTGGCTCCGTGACAAGTTTTTATATTTGATTAACCGGGAAGCAGACCATGCACGGAAAGGAAAAGAAGCCCGCATTATCGCCAAAATGAACTCTCTTTGTGACCAGAAAATCATTATGGCGCTGTATGAGGCATCCCAGGCCGGCGTAAAAATCGATCTGATTGTCCGTGGAATCTGCTGTCTGAAACCGGGAATTGAAGGTGTCAGTGACAACATTACCGTCCGTTCCATCGTCGGTAACTTTCTTGAACACGCCCGCATCTTCTATTTTCTCAATGATAAATTTGAAGAAGTATACATGGGAAGTGCGGACTGGATGCCGCGAAATCTGGATAAACGGGTTGAAATTCTCTTTCCGATTGAAGATGAGCAGCTAAAAAAAGAAGCCATCCAGATTTTAGAGATTCAGCTTGCTGATACAGTCAAAGCACATATTCTGAAACAAGACGGCTCTTACGAAAAAGTAGACCGACGTGGAAAACCAATCTTGTGCGCCCAGGATTATTTCTGCCAGAAAGCAATCAAGGATGCTAAGGCAGCCAAAGCAGTAAAAAAGGATTTCAAACAAAACCAGAGGACTTTTCAGCCGATGACTAATCCGGAGGAAAACGAGTAAAAAAGAAAAGACAGAGAACCAGGCAAAAAAAGGATTCTCTGTCTTTTTTTCTTTATTATTTCTATTCCTGCATACCGGCAAGATGATTAATGAACTGTTGTGCCGTACGTCCGGACAGACCGCCATGACTTAATTCCCACTTATTTGCTTCCATCTGGAGTTTTTCATCGGACATAACAATCCCTTGTTTCTGTGCCAGCTCTGCCACGATGTGGAAATATTCTTTTTGGTTTGGTTTTCCATAATAAATCGTACAGCCAAACCGGTTTACCAAAGATAGTTTTTCCTGCATCGTATCCGAGGTATGCATACCATTGTCATTGGACACATCACTTCTGTCATTCCATGTCTCTTTAATCAGATGACGACGGTTGGAAGTCGCATAGATTAATATGTTATCCGGTCTGGTTTCCAATCCGCCTTCAATCACTGCCTTAAGATATTTATATTCAATCTCAAACTCTTCAAAAGACAAATCATCCATATAGATAATAAAACGGTAATTACGGTTTTTAATCTGTGCAATCACTGTGGAAAGATCCTGGAACTGATGTTTATATATTTCAATCATGCGCAGTCCCTGATCGTAATACTCATTAAGAATTGCTTTAATACTGGTAGATTTTCCAGTACCGCTGTCACCGAATAACAACGTGTTGTTTGCTTTTTTCCCTTGTACAAACGCCTCGGTGTTTTCAATCAGCTTCTGCTTTTGCAAGTCATAACCAACCAGATCGCAAAGCCGGACATCATCTGTATTATTCACTGCCACAAGCGAAACTCCATCATTGTCATGAACAACCCGGAATGCTTTATTTAGTCCAAACTTGCCAACTCCGTACTTTTCATAAAAAGAAGTCACAATGTCAAAGATTTCATTCTCATCTTTTGCATTTTCTATCGCCCGGCTTAGAGCCTGCACCTTTTCACTGACATTTTTATTATAGCGACGTTCCTTTTTCTCAATGGAATGATAATTTAAAATAATGGAAAAACAATTAATTCCAAGTTCCTCTTCCATCTTGGAAAAATCATAATCAAACAGATTCTTAAATATCCGGAAATCACTTTTGGCAAATTCATTCACAGTTCCATCCTGAGCACCTTCTTTTTCACAGGTAATGCTAAATGGATTTTCACAGGTTGCCAGAAGATATGCCAGATAATTATGCCACAGGTTCTGATCAAAACCATACTGGGTTGCCACATCCAGCAGTTTATGTATCTGAACATATATTTTTGTAATCAGCTGTTCTTTTTCATACTGACCTGATGCAAATTCCTCACAAATATCTGCCAGAGGAAACAGCAGATTATCCTTTTCCAAGTTACGGTAAATCACTAATTTAGATGTTTCACGAAACATCTAATCGCCTTCTTTCTATCATATGATGTTGGGGGCAAATCGTATTCTGCCCCCATGATACTTACGAATTACATGTCATCCAGATTCAAAAGCTTCACATGATCCTGATCTTCCACTTTTTTCAGCAAATCCTCAGAGAATCCTGCCTTTGAAAACAGATAAAAATATTCGGCATTCATTCCAATCTGCATCATCAGAAACAAAAAATTCTCATAATCCCGCTGTGTCATAGGCTGACAACTCCATTTGCATTTTGCTGCAATCAGGTGGTTTTGTTCATCTGCACCTATATAATCAATCGTTCCCTCTTTTCCAAACCATTTCCCATGAATTGACACAGAAAACGGAAGCTTCTTATATTCATTCAGCATTTCCATATACTGCGTTACCATCTGGGAATAATATGGATGTAGGTATTCCTCAAGACAAGGCTTAACCTTATTTTCATAGACCCATTCTTCTCTGTGCTGTTCCAGGTCACTTTGATTCGGAAAAACAAACTGATACCAGAAATGAATGTAATGATCCCGGATCTGGTACAGCCCTTTCTTCGTATTTTCCTTTTTATGATGATCCAAAGAAAATGCCTTTTCTGTCACTTCAAGCTGGTTCAGATTTTTCAGGTAGACACTGATTTTTGCCCTGCTAAAACCGGTTGCTTCATACAGTTCGTTTAATTTGTGTTTCCCTTTCGCAAGTTCTGCAAGAATGGTATTATATTGGGACAATTCCCTCAGTTCGCTTTTCAAATATCTTTGTGCCTCGTTAAATAACCGGCTGTCCTTATGTAGAATACAATGGATAATATTCTCCTTTACACTGCGCCTGGAATCCCAATACTGAAGATACCGCGGAATTCCTCCAAGAATTCCATAGACAATCATGCAGTCTTCCCTTGTATAATCTGGAAAACAGGCACTTAACTCCATAAAAGAAAATTCTTTTACTTTTAATAGTGCCGAAATATAAGTGGAAGCTTCTGCCAAAGCAGAAACCATATCATTTTCAACCCAGTTCACGGAAGAACAGGTTACAATCAGCATAACAGGACGCACTTCCTGCGTCAGAAGATGAATGAGGGCAGGAAGAAAAGAATCACTTTGCCGCACACATAATTGAAACTCTTCCAGAATTACAACAAGCCGGTTTGATCCATTTCCGGATGTCGTTAGCTCGTTTGTGGTAAGAACTTCATCAAACAATTGGTGATAAGCAGATACTTCCTCTTCTCCGTAAATATTCTCGTGCCGTTCTACATAATACCGTTCTCTTAGTTCCATCTGAAGTCCTGCCAGCTGCTCCTGTTCTGAGCAGTCCCTTGCCTTATAATAGAAGCAGTTTTTATCCTGGGAAAACAATCTGAGAAGCTCCGTTTTTCCAATTCCGGAGCGACCGTATACTACCACCATTTCATTCTCTGTACTGTTATAATAATCTTCCAGAAATTTCAATTCTTTTGTTCTTCCAACAAACATATGGGTGTGCCCCCTTACATTCTCTCCGGTGCTTCCATTCCAAGCAGATCAATACAAGTCTCCAGAACCTGTTTTGTAAAAATACTCAGTGCCACATAAGATTCCCGTTTTTCCTTGTCCTCTTCAGAGACAATTTTTGTTTCATGATAGAACTTATTAAAAGCATTGGACAATTCATAGATATATTGGCACAAACGATGCGGCGCATTCTCTTCATACACAGTCTGTATTGTATCCTGGAATTTTACAAGCATGAGAAGAAGTTCTCTCTGACTTGCATTATCCTCTGGCAGAATAACATTCTCAGCCAGTTTTTCACTGTCACCATACACGGAAGCATATTTTGCAAGAATAGACTTAATCCGGACTATCGTATACAGAATATATGGTCCTGTATTTCCTTCAAAAGAGGTAAACCGGTCAATATCAAACACATAATCTTTTGAAGCCTGATTGGATAAATCGCCGTATTTAATTGCCGCCATGCCTACTTTGCTGGAGATTTCCCTTGCTTCCTCTTCCGGAAGATCCCGGTTTGCCATGACTTTCTCATACACAGCATCATCAATCTGGGAAATCAGGTGTTCCAGACGCATTACACCACCATCCCGGGTCTTAAATGGTTTTCCGTCTTTTCCATTCATCGTACCAAATCCAAGAAATGTCAGTTTTACATGATCATCTACCAGTTTTGTCTTCTTAGCACAGCGGAATACCTGTTCAAAATACAGATCCTGCCGTTTATCAACGACATAAGTAATAGCATCCGGTTGGAATAACTTTACCCGTTCCACAATCGTCGCAAGATCCGTTGTATTGTAAAGAGTTGCTCCATCCGACTTTAAGATCATACATGGCGGAATTTCTTTCGTGTCTGTATCTTCTTTCACGTCAACGACAAGCGCCCCTTCACTAATATGGGCATAGCCATTTTCTTTCATATACTGAACCATATCCGGAATGTAGGCCTGTGCATCACTTTCCTTTTTCCACAACTCAAAAGATACATTCAGATTATCATAATTGCGTTTCAAATCGGCAACCGAAACATTTAATATGTGATTCCAAAGTGCCTTGTAGCCTCTTCTTCCCTGCTGCAGCTCATAAGTAGCATTCATGGCAGCTTCCTTAAACTCCGGATGTTCCTTACTGTAAGCATTGGCACATGGATAAATCTCTTCTAATTCACTGATGGTAAAAGGTGCCTCTTCCGGGTATTCCCCTTCATAAGACTCATCAAAATAAACAAGCTCCGGTTTTCTTTTATGCAGTTCGGTTATAATCAGTCCCATCTGAAGTCCCCAGTCTCCCAGATGAACATCCCCGATTACATGATGTCCCATAAACTTACCGATCCGTTTAATACTCTCCCCAATAATTGCAGAACGCAGATGCCCTACATGAAGCGGCTTCGCCACATTCGGTCCGCCATAATCAATAATAATCGTTTTCGGCTCTTTTGCCTCTTCAAGCCCAAACTTTGGAAGTGATTTCATCTGTGTCACATAATCGGAAAGGACTTGATCCTTTAAAGTCATGTTGATGAAACCTGGGTTCACGACTTCCACTTTCTCAAATAGCTCGCAATCCGAAAGGTGGGTAAGAACCTCATTTGCGATCTGAAACGGTGCCTTATGGTACTCTTTTGCAGCAGCCATTGCCCCGTTACACTGATACTGACACAGATCCGGACGGTTCGAAACAACAACAAATCCATACTTCTCATCATAAGAAGCTTTCAAAAACGCATTCTTCACTTCTTTTTCCAGTAACGTAATTAACTTCTCCATCTTCGTCAAGTTCTCCTTTTATTTTGCATATTTCCCTACTTCAATAAATTTTAGTATAGCACAAAATCTCCTGAAAATTAACCAGACAAGCTATATTTATTCACTTTTTACAATTTTTATTCAAAAGAAAACTGATTGAAGGACAATTTGCATAGATTTTATAACAATTTCTTGAAATTGGTACTAGGATTTTTTGAAATTATATTGTATAATTATAAAAGAATGTACATAAAGAAGGGAGCCAGTGCATATGTTTAGTCAATACTTTGGCCAATATTTAGTCGGGAAAAATATCATTTCCCCGTCACAGTACGATGAGATACTGAATTATCAGAAAACAATCCGCGTAAAATTAGGACTGATTGCTGTTGCAGAAAAAATGCTGACAGAAAAGCAGGCTGATGAAGTAAATCAGTTACAGGCAACGATGGATAAGCGTTTTGGAGATATTGCCGTTGAGAAGGGTTACCTGACCGATGAGCAGGTTGGCCAGCTTCTAAAAATGCAGGGAAATCCATATATGCAGTTTGTTCAGTCTGCTACAGAACTGAATATTATGAATTTGGCACAAATTGAAACCTGCTGCAAAGATTTCCAGCATGAAAACAAGTTTAGCGATTCCGATCTTGAAGCAGTTAAAAGTGGCGATATCGACCGCATTCTTCCATTATTTGTCCAGATTGATGCACCGTTCTATCAGGATCTGATTGGACTTGCGTTAAGAAACGTAAACCGTTTTATCAGTACGAACATCTGCTTCGGAAAAGCAGAGACACTTACTACTCTTCCAACTAATACGCTTGCTCTTCAGAAAGTAGACGGCGATCATCACATTTTACTTGCTTTTGCCGGAGAAGGGGATGCTCTGTTATCCATTGCAGTTCCTTATGCAGACGAAGCATTTGAAACAGTTGACGCAGATGCCTTTGATGCGGTTGAGGAGTTTATTAATTGTATAAATGGTTTATTTGCTTCCAAATTAAGCCATGAAAATGTAGACATTGATATGCTGCCTCCGGAATATTATAATCAGGTTACCTTATCTGCAGATAAGGATTTTTATATGGTTCCAGTTTCAATTAACGGTAAAAACGTGAAACTGATTGTAAGCATTGATAATCCGATTAGCATTAATTAATTTAGGAGGAACAACTATGGCTAGAATTTTAATCGTGGACGATTCCAGAACATCAAGAAAAGTACTTCGCAATCTGTTGGAATCAAATGGGCATGAAATTGTTGGTGAAGCAAAGGATGGCGCAGAAGGTGTTGAGTTATACACTTCTTTGAAGCCGGATCTTGTGACAATGGATATTACTATGCCTGTTATGGATGGTATTGAAGCATTGAAAAACATCCATAACATTGATGCTTCCGCAAAAGTTATTATGGTTACTGCAGCGGGTCAGAAGACAAAGATGTTAGAGGCCATCAAATATGGTGCTGTTGAATTTTTAGCAAAACCTTTTGAGGCTGACCAAATCAAAGATATCGTTTCAAAAGTTATCGAAAAATAAGTACGGATTCTTTTTCCATTTAGAAAGCTGTCACTCACAGATGAGGACAGCTTTTCTTACTTCTCTTTCTCGCCTAAGGAGGGACTTGCATGTATGCTTTTATCACCGGAGCAACAAGCGGGATTGGACTCGCTTTTGCAAACTTTCTATCCAGTAAGGGCTATCACTTAATTCTCGTGGCCAGAAACAAGGAACGGTTAACCGCCTTGCAGACAAAATTGCAGAACCGGTATCCGCATCAGAATTTTATCATTGATTCCGCTGACTTGTCAGATTCTTCAGAAGCGCTTCGCATTGCAAAAAAATACTGCGAGCAGCCTCTGTCTCTTGTCATTCAATGTGCCGGTTTCGGAAAATGGGGCAACATGGAACAGATCCCGCTCGAAGAAGAATATGAATTGATTCAAACGAATGTTACTGCCGTCCATATTCTGACAAAATATTTTGCAGCCCATATGGAACATGGAACCATCTTAAACGTGGCAAGCCTTGCAGGCTTTGCTCCTACTCCACTTATGTCTGCCTATGCCGCATCAAAATCTTACGTGATTCAATACAGCCTTGCTCTGGATTATGAACTAAAGAAAATGAACCGCCCAGTCAGGATCGCAGTATTATGTCCTGGTCCGATCAATACCGGTTTCCAGAAAAGAGCCGGATGCAAAAAAGGTGTTCAGAGCATTTCCTGTAATCATTGTGTCCGCTATACCATGAAACAGATTGAAGCCGGAAAGCGAATCATCATTCCAGGTTTCTTTATGCGGTGTACTTACCTGGCTGCCAAGTTTTTCCCGGTTTCTGCACTTCTTTCCCTGGAGTATCAGATCCAGTCAAAAAAATCCCGTTAACAGATAAACCCGCTTTTTCACTGAAACCATATGCCGTCCATCGTATATTTTCTGCATTCCGTTAATTGACCGGATGCCAGCTTAGATAGA
Source organism: Clostridiales bacterium (assembly GCA_029007845.1). Classification (GTDB taxonomy): domain Bacteria; phylum Bacillota; class Clostridia; order Lachnospirales; family Lachnospiraceae; genus SUG1228. The sequence continues at coordinate 21,611 of JAQXIP010000109.1, read as the reverse complement.
TCCAGGGATTGAATCCGATACCCGGTTTCATCATATTCTGCTACCTTTTTCTCTGCACCAGAAAAAGCAACCCGGTTTTGGTTCAAAAGCTGTACGCTTCCACCCTTTTCCGAATTGGCAAGATCTCCCTTTTCTTGTAAACCATAATTTCCAGCATTTTCATCCACCAGAAGCTGATAGAATTTTGCACTCTTGCCGGATTTTTTGTTCTTATTATAAAGAACGATATAATACTGCCCTTCTGCAAGAGAAAAGTCATCCACTCTCGTAAGCGAACAAGGCTGGTATAAACCGCTAAAATCTGCATCTTCTTCTGACCATGCGCCATCCTCATAGGATGCTTTTTTCAAACGCTTTTTCTTTATGGATAAGATCGATGCTAAGGTTTTATCCTCCGAAATCACATATTGCACCTTTGGTGTATATCCGGTGATTCCTGTGAGTTTTATAAGAGAGGAGTACTTTCCGGAGCTTACAATGACATCAGAACTTCCGGATAATGCAATGCTGTTTAATTGAATCCAGTCCTGATTTTTATTCTTCTGATACAGCTTTTTCCAGATTTTCTTCATATCAATGAGAAGCTTTGTTTTACCAGTATTCAAATCAAGTGAGACAATCTGATCCTTTGTAGTACTGCCCTTTTTTTCGGAAGCAATAAGCCAGATCTGCCCATATTCATTATAAGTATATTCCTGTTCATCAACATATTTCGAAGATAAGGTTACCTGTTTCGTCACCTTTCCAATACCAGAGAGCACCGCATATTTTCCCCTTGCATAAGAAAAAAGTATTTCCTTCTCCAACTCTTCCATATGTGCACTGTGTTTATCTCCAGTCGGAATGGCAGCACGAAGAATACCTGAATTATCATAAAAACGAAGATATTTTTTATCTGCCACCGCAAATAATCCCCGTTCCGGCAGATGTGAATCACTGATTCCGTCATTTGGAAGGATTGCTTCTTTGGAAAGTACATGTTCCGTAAGATCCAGTCGATAAACATTCACTGCATTTATTTTTCCACCCTGCGTACATTCCTTCATTACAATATAGTTTACTTTTCCTGGAACCAGACCGATCATCTGATGCTCATGCGTCACGTCAAGATTGTCTGCCGTATCCTCATAAATACTGCGGTTAAAATTCGGAACTGTCTCATCATTTCCCACCTGAATCGTATAGGAAAGATAAGATCTTTCCGGTGTTTCATAATATACATACAATCCCAGTACATTTGTTCCAAAAGGGTTCCAGACAAACAAAGGATTATCAAACGTGTGTTTTTCCCGTTTTTTCCATTTATTTAACTGTTTTTCCACTTTACCAGAATGAGATACGCTATAAACCGTTTGAAGCTTCTCCTGCTTCATACTCTTCAAATTCCCTGCCTCTTCCGATATCGTTGTTACTGCATTCTCCTGAAACTCTTCCTGTTCATTCACTGTATTCACAAAATCCAGTTCCATTAATTGTTCGTTTTTCGCCTTTTTCTCATTGGAACGGCTCACACAAGAGAGTGCCACAACACTAGCTGTTGCCAGAACAAGCATAACAAGAGAAGTAATCAGCGCCGTTTTTATAACATGTTTCAAACAAAATCAACTCCTTTATTTCTTTTGGCATCTCCTTTATGAGTATAACAATGTATCTTCCCATTGAATTTCACAAAACAAGATAAAGAAAAAATGCACAGTAATCACATAACACATTATAACATAAAACAGCAACAAATTGGGAAATCAATCTATTTTCCTGCTAAGTGTTAATACATTTTGAAACGTACTGATTCCTATCACGTTTTTCATATAGGATATTTTTGAAAGTTCATCTAAACTCATTTATTGGGCATGCCCTCCCAAATAAGGACGGTACCGCTTTCAAAACAGGCTGTAGCCCACTTGTAACCATTTTGTAACCAACGCACTTATTTTTTGTCCTTTTTTCTCCTGTTCGGAAAATATTCTGACAATTCGACAAAAAGCCCGCAGACCTTAATCTGCGGGCTTTTCTTAAGATTTTAAGATTGAATTATGATGGATTAGCAAACGCCCTGGGCGAGCATAGCATCAGCCACTTTCTCAAATCCGGCAATATTAGCTCCCATTACATAATTACCTTCATGACCATAACGTTTTGCAGCATCATCCAGATTATGGAAGATATCTACCATGATTTTCTGAAGCTTGCTGTCTACTTCTTCAAATGTCCAGCTTAATCTCTCACTGTTCTGGCTCATCTCAAGTGCGGATGTAGCAACACCACCTGCGTTAGATGCTTTTCCTGGGCAGAACAGAACCCCGTTCTCCTGAAGATACTGAGTTGCATCTAATGTAGTAGGCATATTGGCTCCTTCTGCAACAGCAAAGCATCCATTTGCAACTAATGTTTTTGCATCTTCTAAAGATAACTCATTCTGGGTTGCACATGGAAGAGCAATGTCACATTTAACTGTCCATACCCCTTTTCCTTCATGGTACTGGGCACTTGGTCTCTGTGCTGCGTACTCCGTCAGACGGGCACGTTTTACTTCTTTTACTTCTTTTAATAATGCAACATCAATTCCTTCCGGATCATAGATCCAACCGGTAGAATCGGAACAGGTAACTGGTTTTGCACCTAACTGCTGTGCTTTCTGGATTGCATAGATTGCAACATTACCGGCACCAGATACAACAACTGTTTTTCCTTTGATATCTTTGCCATTGCACTTTAACATCTCTTCTGTAAGGTAAAGCAGACCATATCCGGTTGCCTCTGTTCTTGCTAAAGAACCACCGTATGATAATCCTTTACCAGTCAGAACTCCTTCATATACACCTTTGATTTTCTTATACTGACCAAACATATAACCAATCTCTCTTGCGCCGGTACCGATATCACCTGCAGGAACATCGGTATCAGCTCCGATATATTTGCAAAGTTCTGTCATAAAGCTCTGGCAGAATGCCATTACTTCACGGTCAGATTTACCCTTTGGATCAAAATCAGAACCACCTTTACCACCACCGATTGGAAGACCAGTCAGGGAGTTTTTAAAGATCTGCTCAAATCCCAGGAATTTGATAATACCAATATTTACAGATGGGTGAAGGCGAATACCACCCTTATATGGTCCAATGCTGTTATTAAACTGTACACGGTATCCAGTATTTACCTGAACCTGTCCCTTATCATCAACCCAAGGCACACGGAACTGGAACTGTCTGTCTGGAATAACCAGTCTCTCCAACAGAGCTTCTTTACGATATTTCTCTTCATTTGCATCAATTACTGGTCTTAAAGAATCCAGCACTTCTTTTACAGCCTGATGAAATTCTGGCTGACTCGGATTTTTTTCTACTACCATCTGGTAAACTTCATCAACGTATCCCATTTTTTTAATCTCCTTAATTATCTAATTATTGTAATCAAAAAATCAGCTGTCATCCTCTGCCAAATAACCAGACATCTACCCCATTGCAGCACCAACCATTCAACGGAATCCGACCTGGGGTTAATCCCTTAATAAAACCCCATCAGACTAATTATAATACGAATAAATTCCTTCCGTCAATGAAAAAAATAATTTTGTGCCAGATTTTTCCTGTCTCTTATTTCATTTCAACACATAGTTGATAATATTAATCAGATTCTGGTTTGTATCATTTTTATTGACAATCTCTCTTGCAAGCACCACTTTATTCGTAATCAGATTATCCACTCCAAGAAGCTTCATCCGGCGGATCTCATTTTTTTTATCCACCGTCCATGCATGAACTTCTTTACCATTTTTATGAAGATTCTCTACATTCTCTTTATTAATGAAAATCGACTTCATACTGTAAAAGTCCACAACCCCTTTTTTATCGATATTTCCAATCGAAGTAGTTGTAATATATCCTGTTTTGATATTTTTATCTGCTTTCTTTACTTTTACAAGTGAACTGTAGTGAACACAGGTTATGACACATTGATCCTGCATCCGGTATTTTTTGATCAGATCCACCACATGTTCTTCTAAGTCCGGCGTATGCTGGTTTGTCTTAATCTCGATATTCAAATTAATCTTTCCCTTTGCTAAAAGCATTGTTTCTTCAAGAGTTGGTATCGGTGTATCTTTATATTTTTTAGAAAACCATCCGCCTGCGTCCAGCTCCTGCACTTGCTCATACGTCATTTTCCAGATAAACTTCTTTTTGCCGGTCGTCCGTTTTGTATCCGGATCATGCATCAGCACTACCACCTGGTCTTTTGTTTCCTGAACATCAATTTCCACAAAATCAGCCGTTTCATCAATTGCCTTCTGAATCGCAGGCAGTGTATTCTCCGGGGCACTGTCAGATGCGCCTCTGTGTGCTGTAATCCTTACATTGCCCAGATCACTGTTTTTCCATTTAACCGCCCCGCGGATATAGGTCTTAACATTCGTAACATCCAACACTAGCACAAATACAAGTAAACATACAAGAATAACCTGCTGAATCCGGCTGAACTGCCGGATTTTCTTTGTCCAGACCGGACTTTTCCTAAGCGGAACTTCACTGGATTTTCTAAGACGGATATAAGCATAGGTAACTAACAACGTATTGGCAGTTGTAAAAATAAGAAAGGCAGCAAAGCCCACATATCGCTTGACGTGTTCATAGACGATATAAAAGCTGGCTAACACATAAGCTTTTTTCACCGTAATATAAATTACCAAAACAGATATAAAAAGAATACTGATATATAACAACTGACAAATAACTGAGAGAATCCCATTCCAGATAACAAATAACAAAATATGAGACTTCATTTTCCCTTTTAATAACCGTTTTCCCGAAAAAATAGCCTCCTGCACCCCTTTATCATCCAAAATACATTCCTGGATAACAAAAAGACCAGCCAGAAGAAGCACATAAAATAAAGCTGCAACAAGTATAATAACCGGGATTCTCCACTTACCCAGATTTAGTATTTTCTGAAGATAGAGAAGTATTCTTGACTTTGTAAACAGCACCAGAATAAGCGGAATATTATATGCAAATAAAAGCATATAGGAAGCTGGAATCAGCGCAGCAATATTCTTCCATTTTTTATGAAATAATTTTTTGAACGTCAGAAACATCATTCCAAATATTGTAACTCGGTGCCCCTGGATTTTTGCGGCAAAAATCATGGTAAGAACCGACATCTCATATAAGATTAAAATTCCAGCGCAAAACAAAAAAATAAGTCCGAGAATAATTGTAGATGGTTTTCTTAGAAAATAAGTGAGATTCTCCATTGTGATGTAACTGTAACCTTGAATCTTCATTGCAATTTGTAAAACCAGCTCAAAAAATGGCTTTAATATAAAAAAAGCCGTTAAAAAATAAAGCACCTGATATACCGACAGGCGCAGAATATCTTTCAACAGCAAATCACTTGTTTTCTTTATCATCAAACTCAACTTTGTTTTTTTCGACAACTTGGAACACTCCCTGGTGTGTGTTATAATTTTCGGTAAATAATAATCGCAATCACAACACCTATAATGCTGGCAATGGAAATATGTACCGTAATTCCGAATGTGAGTGCCATAACCCCAAGATCCAGTGTAACCGGATTACTAAGCCCAAAACTCTGTCCGTATGAAAGCCACGATAAGAACGACACCTTTTCACTCAGCATACCTATAAAGCCGCCAAGCACAACACCGGATAAAATCATCAGAAATAAAGCCCAGTTATTTTTTCCTCCTGATCCTGCCATTTTTCATCACCCCAGAATATCGTTAGACAAAAATAGTCGGGGTGACAAGATTCGAACTTGCGACTTCAACGTCCCGAACGTTGCGCTCTACCAAACTGAGCCACACCCCGATGTGATGTATTTTATCATTTTTATGTTTACTTGTCAACTCCCTGCTTTCAGCAGATTACCCAGAAAGTAGCAGTTCGGCTGTGCGCTCGTCATGGCTGAACTGTTACGCCAGAAAAAATCAGATTTCGACACTATTTGACATTTTTATTTATTGGAAAGAAGTATTATAATAGATAAAACTGGATATGCAGGAGGTTTGTTTATTCATGAATATTGCAGCTTTTTTAAACATTTTCCAGATTCAGCATAAAAAAAGCACGCACACTCCTTTATTTGTACTGGAAATACTGTGTATATATGCCCTCTTCCTTCTTATCAGTTATGTTTTTTTCTCTATGACGAGACAAAAACGTTATCTGATTCAAAAAAATAAACGGAAGGAAACCTTATACCATGCCGTCTCCGCATTGCTGACTGCAGAAAGTCTTGACGAACTGTATTACCATCTGGTTCATTATATCAACCATCAGATCTCTGCTCCGGTCGTCTATTTCAAAGAAAACCCATCAGACCGGCAGATTCTCACTAATGAGCTGCTTTCCCGTTCTGAAGAATTCCTGCATCTTTTTCTGACACCTCAGAGTATGGAATATGCAGCAGCTTCTTATAAAGAAAACGCATGCCATGTATTCCGCCCCGTTCATTATGACGGTGTGATTTGCTATCTCCCGGTTTTCTCCCATAAAAAAGTATGGGGTGTAGCAGCAATTTATGTTGACAACAATATGAAGGATGACACACCAGAGGATTTAATTGAATTTTTCCGTTTCTATCTGTCGAACTTTGCACTGGCAATTGAGCGGGATTTTGTCGTTGCCTCTCACACAGAACTCCAGATCAAAGCAGAAAAAGATAAAGTGCAATCCAATATGCTGCGAACGATTTCCCACGATCTTCGCACACCACTGACTGCGATTATCGGTGCTACCAACACCATTTTAGAGCAATATGAAAATCTTACCAAGGACGATGTAAACGAATTTTTAACTTACATTCTGGATGATTCCAACTGGCTTCTAAATATGGTAGAAAATCTATTATCGGTGGCACGTATCCAGGCAAACCAACTTCCTGATACTCTTTCTGAAGAAGTAATTGATGATCTTATATCTGAGGCGGTAAGTAAATTTCATCAGCGTCATAAAAATGTGAATCTGAAGATCTGCCTGTCTGAACAGATTATTATGATTCATGCAGATCCAGTGCTGTTAGAGCAGGTTTTTCTAAATCTGTTAGAAAATGCCCTATATTATTCAACCGACGATATGCCGATTGAAATAACGGTACTTCTTCACTCCGGTGTGGTCTTTGTCACCTTCCGGGATTATGGAGAAAAAATTCATGCGAATCTGGATCATTTTTTCCGTGAAGCAGACGGTTCAATTGTAAAAGAGATAAAAGGAATTGGAATAAACCTTGCCATATGTAAAACAATTCTCAAAGCACACCATGGATTTATCATCAGTCCGCCACAACAAACCGGTTCTTACATGGTGATTGCTTTACCCTCGGCCAATTTGTCAGAAGACGTAGATGCAAATAGCACAGAAACATAGAAATGCTCAAAGGGAGGAGTCAAAATGAAAACAACAATTTTAATTGTAGAGGATGAATTACCTATCCTTCGTTTTATGAAAACAACCTTACAAGCACAGTCTTACCACATTGTAACAGCAACAAATGCCGCCGAAGCAGAGACAATGCTCACATCCCATTGCCCGGATCTGGTATTATTAGACTTATGTCTTCCTGACAAAGACGGAATGCTCATCATAAAAAATCTGCGGAAATGGTCTTCCATTCCTGTTATCGTTGTTTCCGCCAGGACAAGTGAAGCAGATAAAGTAAAGGCACTGGATCTAGGGGCAGATGATTATATTACCAAACCATTCGGCTCACAGGAACTGCTTGCCCGTATACGGACTGCATTGCGTCACGCATTCTTAGCATTTAATGAAACAGCTGTCTCAAAATGCTTTGAAAAAGAACGGAACGGATTCTATATTAATTTTGCAACACAGGAAGTAAAGGTCAATGGCGAGAGTATCCATCTAACCCAAAATGAGTATAAGCTGCTCTCCTATCTTGCAAAGAATTCTGGGAAAGTACTAACCTATAACGTTCTAAACCAATATGTATGGGGACCTTATAACAAAAATGATACCCGTACACTTCGTGTCAACATGTCCAATATCCGTAGAAAAATAGAACCCAACCCCGGCGATCCGATGTATATTTACACGGAAGTAGGGATTGGGTATCGTATGATTGAATTAGATAACTAGACTTCGTATCCAGCCAGTTCCATTGTTTTATAGCACGCCTGCATGATATCATCAAATCGTCTGCCCGCAAGTAAGAATCCACTGTTATGACAGAAATCCAATGTATGAATTCCTGATACTTCACGGAGCGTTTCTTTCCCGGCTCCACGCCAGCTCTCCGGAAAAGGCAGAATCAGTTCATTTTCATGCTCCGGATCCGGAACAGCCTGGGCACAAAAGCCTCCACGATAGGAAGGAAATACAACAAACAAAACATCCGTTCCTTTTACGGTCTTTTTCCATGGAGCAAATTCAGATAAAATTAAAACGCGTCTTTTTGCTTTCTCCAAAGCTTTTTTTACAACCACTTCTGCCCTCTGGGAGCCAAGAATCTGGTCAAATTTCTTTTTCAGAATGGTCTTTGCAAAGAATACCGCTTCGAAAAATGCATCCTCTTTATTTCTTGGACTGTCCCAGGATGGATTAAACGTACTGATTAGTTCTGCCATTGCATTTTCACATCCCGTATTATCGGACAAATCCATCGGTTCAATCATATGTTCGTCCAGATAGCGGGCATCATCCTCTCCAAGAATCTGTGCACCATACCGCTCCCATAACAATCCAAATGCTGCATAGGGATTTCCATTTTCCCTTTTACGTGCATCTTTCTGATGATGGTCAAAGGATCCTCCGCCGATATCGAATACAAGACCGTCATAGTCTTCTGGCACCTCAAATCCTCGTTCGATTACAATATCCGGGTTCATATACATTAGTAATGCTGCAGAAAATACATCATCTGAATGAAACTTTCCACCATGGGTAAATGCTTTATCCGGTACCATGTATTTGCCAAGCCTTCCTTCTTTTATCATAGGTTTTTCATCTCCAAAGTCTTTTTTCATTCACACTTTAGCACATCTGCATTTCATTTTCCAGTGATTCGAGTGAAAACAATACTTTCTGTTTCCAATCATATGGAAACCGGTGATATTGTAATAATAATTCCTCCAGTTCCGGAAATACTTCAAATACATGTCTGGTTAAGTGATATAATTCCGCCCCAATCCTTGCAGAAGGCACCTCTGCAAGATCATATTCATTTGCAAGAAATAAAATCATCACTTCTTCCGCAAAATTATAACACCTTGTATACTCCTGTCCCAAAACATAATAAAGACCGATTGCTCTTCTTCTCTTGATCTGATCCAGCGTATTACGGTATCCAAATAACTCACCTGACACATCCTTGGAATCTTCCCAGAGCCAGTTAACGGCATCACGGATATTCCCCGCATAATTCTGCAGTACCGGATATGCCATAATCTGCTCTTTCTGGAATGTGAATGGCTGAATCACCGATGGAAAATAACCTTTTCGGAATCTTTTCCGGTCAAAAAATAACTGCCCGTCAAAATAATTGATAATATCCGTGGAAATATCGTTCGATACATCATTTCCTAACGTATCAGCCACTGCCAGCAGGGAAAGCTTTTCAAACTCCTTGATCCCAGTCATCCAATACCGGTAATCAAAACAGCCTTCCCTTATATGATCCAGAATAATCAATGCCGACTTCGAACCAATCTTCAACCGGACCAGATTCTCAGATAAGAACTGATTCACACTTTTCTCATCCAGTTCTTTGCAATCAAGCAGAACACAGGCTTCCCCTCTTTCCAGCAGATTCTTCTGCATCTGGCACATCATCTGGCTTTTTCCAGATCTTCTGTCTCCAAGCAGTAGATAGGATTTTCCCACAATAATCGGAAACAGACAATCCATATACAAAATACCGGTCTCAAACATCTCCCCTTTTTTTCTGCCAAAAAAGTCCGTTGTTTTACTCGTCTCCTCGTTCATTTCTTTTCCCTCCATTTTGTGAATTACGAAATGTTCCTCAAATGCATGATGTTTTCTCCCCAGACATCATACGTCATCTCCCCCATCCAGACTTAGAATACAACCTCATCTGGTTGGTTTGTTTGAGATTTATCATATTCATTTTATAAGGAACTGTCAATAAAATCGGAGGGATCTTAACACAATCTTTACACTACGAATAATCTGTCAGAATCTGTTAAATACTAACTTTCCAGCATAATAAATGACGAAATATTACGCAGTTTGTCGTTCATCATCGAATAGAATTCCTCTTTCTCCTTTTCACTTAATTCTTCTTTTGGTTCTAAAGGAAACTGCAGCACATACGTTTCCTTTGCAGAAGAATAACCAATCATCTGAACGTCACAATCCATCTGTGAAAAATCCTCTATGGTATACTCCTCTGGCAAACGGTACACAGAGAACATAATCTGTTTTGTTTTTCCAAACATAACGTAAAAGTCGCAGCTGTCACATGTAGTCTGAAACATGTCGCTTTCCTGCTTTTCATGGTATTCGTATTTCAGTTTCTCCATTATTTCTTTCATCTCATCATTGATTTGCAAAGTAAAATCCATTTCTTCACATTCAAATTTCGCCACCACATCTGAACCCGAATTGGTACTTTCTGCCACCTGCTCTTTTGAAGCTTCCTCTTCCCCTTCTGTTTCATCGGAATCCACAGGTGCTGAAGAATCTGAGACGGAATTCTGGCCATCCTCTTCTGTCTCTTCAGACTGGGATTCGGAATCCATTGAAACGATACTTAATTGCTGCCCGGTATCTTCTGAAGCTTTCTCTTTCCAACAGCCACAAAGCAGCACAACTGCTGATAACGACATCATTGTGTAAAATACACTTTTTTTAAACATTTTTTTACCTCATTTCATTTTTTCTTTTCTGAGCAATAATTGCATCCAGCCGTAATCCGTACTTTTCTGCAATGTCTTTTGCATAACTTAAACCATCCGGCGTCATCCGGACAATCTTATAACTCCTTGTTCCATTCTCACGGCTCAGCATCTGGGCAGCCAGATTGTCAATTTTACCATGATTATCTGGATGAGAATTAAACTCTGACACTTTCATCGGAAGATCATGAATATGCGTTACAAACAATCCCCTGCATCCAATTACGCCAAGTGCGGTTATCACTTCTGATGCAATATAACCCGCTTCGGTTCCACTGGTGCTGGAGAAAGCCTCATCCATAAGAATCAGACTGTTTTCTGATATATGCTCAAGCACTTCTCCAAGACGCTCGCACTCACTTTCCAGCCGGCCTTTTCCATAATTGTTCTCATCGGAAGCCGGAAAATGAGTAAAAATATCGGTTACCGGACTAATTACCGCCGATTTGGCAGGTACAAACATCCCCAGCTGAAACAGTGCCTGAACCATACCAATATTATACAAGAAAACCGATTTTCCTCCATGATTCGGACCAGTAATAATATAAAACCTGCCATTTTCATCAAATTCAAAATCATTAAACACGATCGGCGAATCTTTTACACGGAGCGCGACCATCGGATTATAGGTTTCTTTCAGAGTACAACACTTTTCTTCCATCGATGCAATCTGTGGCCTGCACATCGGAAGGCCTTTTTCTTTCATCTCCTGCATAAAAGAAGCCGCAGAAGTGAGAAAACGCAGATCATCCAGAATCCCCAGCAAGAAGTCTGTATTCCCCATATAAAAACGGTGAATAACCGGCTCCCAGCTTTTAATTGCTTTTTGGAAAATAGAGGATAATGCGGTCTGAATGGAAATATTCAGACTCGTCTGGTCATTTTGATCCATTGTTTTTTGCACGGGAACAAGAGAAGTCATACAGACAAATGCTCCGTTTTTCTTTGGATGAAGCAATTTGTCCATCAGATTTCCCTGACGGAAACGTTCTGTATTCACAGATACAAGTCCCGCTTCTTCCGCCTGAAAATTAGCATTTAGATTAATTCCAACCGTAATGCTTTTTATGTGACTGATATCTTTCTGCAGACATGCCGTCTCCTTTTTTAAGTTCTGGTATTCCTCTTCCCCTGTTTTCTCTGCAACAATTTCCTGAAACGTCTGGAATCCTTTAGAATGCAATTCTAAAGGAAGGAGCTTTTCCTTTAAAAAATCCATAATCTCCAGATACATCTCTATAATATGTATGGAAAACAGGCTGCTTTCCACCGTTCCATCCGTATTCAGAACTCTTCTCATATCTGCTATATTCTGAATCTGTGGAATCAGTTTTTCTAACACCTCCAATAATTGCGGATTCTGATCGATATCCTCCATGACCGCAAGCCGGTACTCAATAATCTCCGGGTCACAGGTAAAAAACTGTTTCAAGTCCAGATGGCTGTTTCCACGGAACTGGTCTTTTCTCATACGAACCATCTGATCAATCTCTAACTGGCCAATAAACGTAAAATGATCCAGATAACCGGGATTCGCCATCTTTTCCTCATCCGGGTACAGCAGGCGAAAAAAATAATCTTCCATGTAACATCTCCTTTATTCTTATCTTCTTTTGTTATATGTTATTTCATTAATTCCGTCTATAACACGGTTCAGACCATAATATGTGTATTATTTGATAAATTAGCAAGTACAATCATCGGATATACCTAGGATACTGCTTTTACAACATGAATACAAACCGATCCCCCTCTTTTGTAATTTCTTTTATTATACCACATCATAATACGGTGGTCAAAAGAGAAAAATTCTGTAGGAAGTTTTAATTGTTTATTTTCTAAATTGAATTCTTACCGATCCAACTCCACAGTCTACCGTTGCATTTTTATCGGACTGATACGGAAGCTTCAGTGTGTTGCCAAGTCCGGAATACTGTTCCTGATCAATGAGAATTTCTCCTACTCCACAGTCGAGTGCATAATTAAAATCCTCTTTTTGTCCATACAGTCCCAGGTCGACTTCTCCTACGCCACATTCTACCTCCAGATCGTTAAATACTTCAATTCCATTTATATGAATCTCACCAGTACCACTAACCAGGGATACCTCTTGTGCTGACAGCTTCTCTAGTTCAGATAACATAGAACCAACGCCTACTTCTGCATCAATCTCCTGATAAACCTTATCCTTTGGCAGATAGACCGTTATTTTCACAATGCTGTGATGTTTCCAGAAAAGCTTCCCGGTATCTTCAATGATCTCTAAACAGTCTTCCTCCTGTTTTACGTCTACTTTTGCATTTTTTACCTCTGTCACAACTAAAATCTGATCCGGATTTTCTAGATTTTCTTCAATATTCAGTGTCCCTACCGCTAATTCAAAATCCAGCTTCTCAATCTCCGATGCCGGAAAAGATTCTTCCTTTCTCACAGCCGTCCCATCTGAAGACACATCTGCATCCGCATCTTTCTGGTACCAGTTTGTAGAAAAAAATCCATTCATAAACAAATCAGAACATTCACCAAGTCCAGCTCCCATTAAAGAACCTGCCAGAATAAACAAGCCTCCTAAAAGAGCACAGACACCGGATATCACTAAGGTTATACATGTAAACCGTTTCATTCTTTTTCCCCTTTCTTGCCTTTAAACAGTCGTTTGAATCCTTTAACAATCCCTGTCACAATCCACGGAATTCCTTTTCCACAGATCAATACAAGCAACGGAAGAAACAGGCATCCACACGCAAGGAGCAAAAGGGAACAGCCAATTCCGACCAGACCGACTGCCGTTTTCCCAATTACCAGAAGACCAATTCCATGCGCAATTCCTATGAATCCTCCTAGAATAGTTCCTACAATGCATCCTGCCAATCCACATAATACTCCGATCAGGCAACCCGCCACACCAATCACCAGTCCAAAAATGCAGCATGCTGCGGTAACCCAGAACGGTGATGTCAAAATAATGACAACGATCATCCATATTGTGTTTCCTGCATGGCTTTTTTTCTCTGACACAGATGTCGGAGGGACTCCGTAAACCTGTGTAGAAGGTCTTACCACACTCTGGCTCGTGTCGGTATCATACCCCATTCCTTCCCTTATATTCGAAGCAACTTTTTCCGGGGATTCCAGTTCACGGATAACCTGAGCTTCCTGTCCTTCCCCTGCATCCTCAAAATAGTTTTCATAATACTCTAATGCTTCTCTCTTTTCTTCTGCCGGCAGCCCCTGTAATAGAACTTCCAGCCTGCTTAAAAAATCCTGTCGATTCATGATAACTCCTCTCCCGAAAATATTCCGGATATTTTCGAAGAATATTCTTTCCATTCTTTTTTGTATTCATCCAATATCTGACAGCCAGTTTCTGTAATTTTATAATACCTTCTGTTTCTGCCTCCACATTCCACATCATAGACTTCCAGATACTTATTTTTCTGTAACCTGCGCAGCACCGGATAAAGCGTAGAATCCGATATTTCAATCACTTTACGGACATCCTGCGTAATACGGTATCCGTAAGTACCATCTTCATCCTTGGACACGACTGCAAGAACAATCGCATCTAACAGCGCGGCACCTGTATTAAAAACCATGCCACCACTCCTTATCTAAATGATCAACAATATTGTTTTGATGTCAATACTATATATCATATAATATTATTTGTCAACCATTTCTTTTTCACCATAAATCAGACAACCATTCCAATATAAATCAGGCGGAATGCCTGGTATGTATTCCTTACGATACCAGACATTCCGCCCGATTTATAGATTCAAAGGCTGTACTATAAAACCAGTGAATCGTAGTCTTCTTTTGTAAACCGATGATAAATTGTATGCCCCATTTCAATTTTAACACAATAATACCATGGATCGGGATTGTGGTCAGGAAAATAGAGCACATAATCAAAGTCCGTTCCCGGTTTCATCTTCTCACATACATAATTATGATTAAACTGCTCAAAACATGTGCATATCTGTTCCATCGTCAAACAATGATTATTCTGGAACAGGCGAATGATGGCTGCAAGAAAAGGCGGATCAGGCACTTTTTCCTGTACATAAGAAGCTCCATAAGGAGAAACACACACCTCAATCCGTTTCTGATCCCTGCACAGTGAAAACTCAATTGCGCCAAGTAGAGTATCTGCAAATCCTGGTTCACCTTTTAGTCTTACAATCAATTCTTTTCCATCCATACCGCTAAGTTCCAGCAAACGACACAAAGATTCCAATGGAAAATAAAGCCGGATTACTTCTTTCTCAAATCCCAGCTTCAGCTGTGCCTCCTTAATCTGTTCGATTATATTTTCAATCAACCGCTGCACATTCATGTGCCTTTCTCACCTCCAGCAAACAAACATCAATAAAAACCCTAATATTTACGAATCTGATCCGAATCATCATCCCCTGTGTTTTCAATCTCTCGAATCTCTACATAATAACCATAATCCGGCCTGACAGAAACCAGAACCCGGTCTCCCTTTTTGTGACCCAGAATTGCTTTTCCAATGGGAGATTCAATACTGATTTTCCCCTCCAGGGAATTGCCCCTGACTGTTGTAACCAATTTATAGGTCTCCGTAACATCATCTTCTTCAAAATAAAGGGTGACCGTATTATTAAGTCCTACTTCGTCCTCTTTTGATTCATCCGAAATAATGACTGCCGTTTTAATCATTTTCTCAAGATAACGGATACGGCTTTCATTCTGGTTTTTATCTTTTTTCGCTGCATGGTATTCAAAGTTTTCACTTAAATCGCCATGGGCACGGGCTTCTTTTACCGCCTCTAATGCCTCTTTTCTTACTACCAGTTTCCGGTATTCAATTTCTTCCTCCATTTTTTTGATATCGCTTTTCGTTAATTCATCATACAAAGTTAAAATCCTCTCTTTCCAATTCTATGATGGGATGATTTTGAGAGAAGAATAAACATTGGAAAAATCTCCAATCGTCCCGTCAGCATAACAAATGATAATAATACCTGTGCCCAATCCGAATACCCGCCAAAGTTCTCCATAGGACCTACTCCATTTAGCCCCGGTCCAATATTATTAAAACACGACAGAACCGCTGTCAGATTTGTTGACAGATCAAATCCATCCACAGAAACAATCAGGGTAATCAGACAGATAATAATAAAATAAGCTGCCATATAGATCCGGGTTCCGATCAATGTTTCTTTATCCACGCCCTTGCCATTCAGCCTTACAACAGAGACCACCCTCGGATTGGTAATATGGCGGATCTCTGTAAGAAAAGATTTTGTAAGAATGATCATACGGGATACTTTCAGCCCTCCTCCGGTCGATCCGGAACATGCACCAATAATCATCAACAGGACTAAAAGGTGTTTGGAAAATTCCGGCCACAGGTTATAATCTACGGTTGCAAATCCAGTAGTGGTAATGATACTGGACACCTGGAAAAAAGCATCTTTTGCAGCGCCGCCCAGATTTTTTATCCCGGAAAATGTGTTACACGTAATGGCAATGGTAGAAAAGGCAATAATTCCCAGATACCAGTTCACCTCTTCTGTGCGGAAAGCCTCTTTTACCTTTCCAAGAAGCAGTAAAAAATAGACATTAAAATTAATTCCGAATAACATCATAAAAATGCCAATAACAATCTCCAGGTAAGTACTTCCATACCCGGCAATACCAGCAGAGCTCGTAGAAAAACCGCCTGTACCTGCTGTGCCGAAGGCAACACACAGTGCATCAAAAAGAGGCATCTTCCCAAGAAGCAATAAAACAATTAATACAAGTGTCATAACACCGTAGATGCCATACAATATCATGGATGATGTCTTCATTCTCGGAACAAGCTTGCTGGCAGTCGGGCCTGGAACTTCTGCCCGCAAAAGATGCATAGAGTTTTCATTCTCCATCGGCATAATCATCAAAACAAATACAAGAACCCCCATGCCACCAATCCAGTGGCTGAAGCTTCTCCAGAACAAAACACCATGGGGTAACAGTTCCGGTTTTGCAAGCACCGATGCTCCGGTAGTTGTAATCCCGGATACCATCTCAAAAAGAGCGCCCCAGTATGATCGGAAGCATCCACTGAAATATAAGGGAAAAGCTCCGATTACCGATATTACAATCCACGTCAATGCAACAATGTAATAGGCATCCCGGCTTCCCATCCTTTTTTCCACAACCTTTACATGGGACAGTGTAAAACCAATCACAGCAGCAGGAATCATCGTCGCAAGAAAATAGATATGATCCCCATCCCCATATAGAAATGATACAATCAGAGCCGGAATCATCAGGAGGACTTCAGTTAATACAATTTTACCAATTGATCTTAATATACGGTATTTATTCATAATTTCCCATGCATCCTCTGCTATCCCTTATAGATATCCTTCAATCTCACTACCTGGTTATCAATCGTTACAACCAGAACCGAATCCTTCTCTTTTAAAACATCATCCCCTCCCGGGATAATTGTTTTGGTTCCCCGAATGATACAAGCAATCAATGTTCCCGGCTTGAGCTTCAGATCCTTAAGCGGCACCTCGAGATGTTCATGATTGGCATTGACCTTAAATTCAATCACCTCAATTTTGCCATCCATCAACCGGTATAAGGATTCAATATTTTCTTTTCCTTCTGCATCCATCAGTGAACGGACATAACCAAGAATCGAATTAATCCCTGCTTCTTCCTTGGACACGCTGCATATTCTTCCATCATTTAACAGTGCTTTCAGCTTGTACTGGGTATTCCCATTGAGTCTTGTAATAACCTTAGGAATATTTCTCGTCACTCCATACATGGATGCCACCAGATTAAATTCATCATTTTCCGTAAGCAGTACAAATGCATCGGTATGCCTGATATCCGATTCCGACATACTGTCAAAATAATTCAATGCGTCATCATAGATCACCGATACTCCGGAAAGATTACCTGCCATATGAAGTGCTACCTCATGATTCTTTTCAACAACAGTGACGCCTGCCCCTTCACGCTCCAGTGCTTTTGCTAGATAATAGGCCAGTCTGCCGCCGCCTGCAATCAATACGCAATCCAAAGGTTTAAATGGTACTTTCATTTTCTTAAAAGCCCGGTTAAATTCACTTGCCGCCCCGGTAAGATAAAGAACATCCCCTTCATGAATTACAAAGTTACCATTTGGAATGACAATCTCATCATCTCTTACAACCGCACAGATCAAAAGATTAATTCCCATATTCTGGCGAATCTCAATTAAGGACTTTCCAATAATGGTATTATCTTCCTGTATGATCATCTCAATCAGCTCTGCCCTGCCTTTTGCGAACACTTCCACTCTGGTAGCCGAAGGGAAGCGGAGAAGACGGTTAATCTCGCTGGCGGCAGCCATCTCTGGATTCAAGGTCATGGACAATCCAAGTCTGTCACGGTAAAAAGATGTCTGGTTTGCATAATCTACATTTCTCACTCTGGCAACGGTGTGTTTTGCTCCAAGCATATGTGCCGTTAAACAGCTCAAGATATTCAATTCATCAGAATCCGAAACAGCTATAAAAATATCTGCGTTTCCTGCATCCAGTTCAGAGAGTATGGCATATGCTGCGCCATTTCCCTGAAAGCAAATCACATCCATTGAATTGCCAAGTTCATTTACTACATTTAAATCTTTATCAATGACCGTTACCTTACATCCATCCATCGAAAGATGTCTTGCCAGCTCTTTTCCAATTCCTCCACCGCCGACAATAAACACATTAATATCCTTTTTCTTTCTCAAAGCGATCCCCCGTCTTAATCGTCCTGTCACTCTTTCCGTTTCCAGCCAAACAGAGTTTTGCGGAAATTCTTCTTATTCTCCAGAACTCTTTCATCATTCGGATATTTATCCCAGTACTTCATCGCCTTTTTTATATCCACCGGAACACCAAGACCATAGGCATAAATCTCTCCCAATCCTATGGCGGACAATTTCTCATCCGGATAAACCTGAAGTTTTTCCAGCGCTTTCGCATAATCCACACTGGTTCCCAGCCCTTTCAAATAGCAGGTTCCCAGCATATCAGAAGCCCAGTCATTTTCCAGTTCACTAGCCTTTTCAAAATGCATAAATGCTTTGTCGTAATCCTGATTAATTCCGTCCCCGCCATAAAAATAGATTTCTCCAAGACGGTTGTGACCACCGATCATTTCCGGATCCTGTTTCAGCGACAGTTCAAAGTAATGTTTTGCCTTGTTAAGATCCTGCGGCATCGGACCGCCAAACGTATAGAGTCTTCCTAATGCAAAACTGCCGCTTTCTTCCCCATGACGGGATGACCGCTCATACAATAATTCTGCATTCTGGAAATCCTTCTTCTCCTCATATTGTTTTCCAAGCCGATATTCATAAAAAGCATGTCCAAGCTCGGCACCTTTTTCAATTAACTGCTGTTCTTTTTTCTCATCCTTTGGAATTCCAAAGTCACCGGATGAAATGATGTCAATCAGATTTCCCACCGCAAAGTTCATTCCGCTGTCAACTGCTCTTTCTAAGATCGGAATTGCATCCAGCCTCCACTGATGAAGACTATGATACTGTTGCTCATCCGACATGGAGTCCCAGTCTATTCCAAAAAAATCTACAACATCCCCATAATAATAGGCATTTCCGATTAAATAAAGTGCAAACGGCTCTCCCTGCTGGGCAATTTGATTTACCGCATCCCATATTTCTGCATCCGAGTGGAATGGCTCATGTATGTAGGTTCCATCTTTTGGATGAAAGCCGCCCAATCTTCTTGTTCCAAACATTCCAACGGCACTGCCCCGTTCGAGGCTCATGTTAAAATAACCTCTTGCCTTTACTTCATCTTCCTCAACTCCGCAATCTGCCATCACAAAACAAGGTCCGCAATAACAGCGTCCCAAAAAGAAACAGGCATCTCCATCACCATCTTTTACGGCCTCTTCTAACTTTTGAACCGCTTCCTTTGCCTTACCGGCATGCGGCTCAAGCCATAGATATCGAACTGCAAATTCCACACGGTCATCATAGTATTTTCCCATCGTATCCTCCTCACTTCTGTACAACGATTCCTCATGACGGAACCGTTGCCTGTTTATCATATTCTTCCAGAAAATGATGCACCACCCCATCCTTTTTATAGGCGATGACGGTATTCAAATTCACATTTTCCACGCTTCGGAACAGATTACTCTCAATAAACGGATTTGTTTCTTTTAACTGGCGGATGAGATGTTTAATCTCCATTCGTTTGGATACCGCGCTTCCATCCGGTCGGCAGGTTGTACAGGTATCGGTAAAACGACAGGCACACTGGATAAAATGCAGGTTATTATAATCCCTCCAGTGCTTGATATCATCCTCCCGTATCAGGTACATTGGACGAATCAGTTCCATTCCTTCAAAATTCGTGCTGTGAAGCTTTGGCATCATAGTCTGAATCTGGGCGCCATACATCATCCCCATCAGAATCGTCTCAATCACATCATCAAAGTGATGTCCCAGAGCAATCTTGTTACATCCCAGTTCCTTTGCCTTACTGTAAAGGTAACCCCTTCTCATACGGGCACAGAGATAACAGGGTGATTTTTCAACCTCATATACAGCATTAAAAATCTCCGTTTCAAAGATTGTAATAGGAATCCCCATTAACTCTGCATTTTTCTCAATCACCTGCCGGTTAATCTCACTATACCCAGGATCCATAACTAGAAAAACCAGCTCAAATGGATATTTGTTGTGACGCTTCAGTTCCTGGAACAATTTTGCCATCAGCATTGAATCTTTTCCACCGGAAATACAGACTGCGACTTTATCCCCTTCTTTCAAAAGTTCATACTCATTAATCGCTTTTGCAAACTTGCAAAACAAGTCCTTATGAAATTTTTTCCGGATACTTTTCTCAATCTGTTCCTGACGGTTTTCTTCCGTATGGGATTCTTCATTCATAAGCTCCATCAGCCATCTGGTATACCCGCCTTCCAGGTTATAAGCTTCCATTCCGGTTTCCCGTAAAAAGGCTGCCGCTTCTTCGCTCGCCTGTCCTTTTTTACAGTAAACCACTATCGGCTGGTTATGCGGCAATTCATTAAACCTCTCCTTCAGTTCCTCCACCGGGATATTCACCGCCATTGGGATCGAGCCATAACTAAATGCAGTCTTATCTCTGACATCCAGAAGAAAGACCGGATCCTGCCTTTTTTTTAATTCATCCACTGTAATGATATATTCCTGTTCCATTCTGTTCTCTCCAATTATTATCATTCATACCATGATGCCATTATACCATGGCTTATTGCAAAATCCAACATTTTACTTTATCATAATACAAGAAGTATAACAGTTCAGCCGTGGCGAGCGCACAGCCTCTGAAAGACCGCAGAATATCAGGTATTATGAAATACCCGCTTTCGCTCCATTGAACACGTAGCGGTACTAAGGTTTTGCAAAAAAACGCAAAACCAAGTGCCGACGTGTTCAAAGGGATATTTCATAATACCTGATATTCTGCGGTCTTTCAACGGCTGTGTGCTCGCCACGGCTGAACTGTTACAACTTTTTTTCAGAAAAGCATTGCATCTTTTCGAAAAAAGGTGTAGTATTTGTTTTGCAACATAGTTTTCAAAACCACATCAAAAGGTTTTTGTATTTTTAATTCTGTTTATGAATACGACACAAAAATAACACATATTCTATTATAATGGATACTAAATTCGAAAACACTTGCGTTTGATTCAGGAAAGG
>JAQXIP010000108.1 GCA_029007845.1 Clostridiales bacterium | reverse complement strand
ACCACAACCTTGTGGCAGGATTTTTCAAGGTATATAAGGTGATAGCATGACTTTTACGATTGAAAATCTGGAGTTTTTCCTGATGATTCTTGTCCGGATCTCTGGATTTATGTTTGCGGCTCCTATCTTTGGGCAAAGAGGTGTTCCGGCAAAAACGAAGGTTGGGTTATCTTTTTTTCTGTCTCTGGTTGTAGTTGGTCTTGTGCCGTATGAGCCGCTTCATTATGAAGGTACCATCGCATTTGCAGCTCTGGCAGCGCAGGAAGCAGTCATTGGGCTGACAATTGGCTATGTTGCCAATATCTGTACAATGATTCTGGAATTTTCCGGACGGATTGTGGATACAGAGATCGGGTTTTCCATGGTAACCCAGTTCAATCCCACATCCAATATTCAGACGACCATTACTGGAAACATGTATACTTATATGGTGCTTCTGGTGCTTCTTATCACAGACATGTATTATTATCTTGTCAAAGCAGTGGTTGACTGCTTTCAGGTAATACCTCCGGGGCAGGGGGTGTTAAACAAAGACCTGTACAGTGTAATGAAGCTGTTTATGTCGGATTATTTTGTGATAGGATTCCGGATTATCGTGCCCATTTTTGCATGTATGCTGATTGTCAATGTTGTTCTTGGTGTTCTGGCAAAGGTGGCGCCCCAGATGAATATGTTTGTAATTGGTATGCAGCTTAAGGTGGTTGTTGGAATATGTGTCCTGTTTTTTACGATTACCATGCTTCCTGCGATATCCGATTATATCTTTGGGGAAATGAAAGTGCTTTTAAAGGCGGTTGTAGAGGTGATGAAACCATGATGGCAAAGCCTGGCTCCGGAGTGAAAATGAACCTTCAGTTCTTTGCGAAGGAAGGACCCGGAGGGGAAAAAACAGAAGAGGCAACACCAAAAAAATTAGAAGATGCCCGAAAAGAAGGCCAGGTGGCAAAGAGCATGGATCTCATTACGGCAGTTATGCTTATGGGATTATTCTTTTGTTTAAAGCTTTTTGTCGGTTTTGTTGGAAATCATATGCTTGCCTCGTTTTCTGCTTCTTACCGGATGTTTTCCATTGCCACAAAAGAAGAATTTACGGTGGCATCCGCAATGGTTTTGTTTACTTATGCCATCAAAGAGATTTTGATTATCTGCGCACCTTTTCTTCTCTGTTCCGTAATTGTTGCGTTTGGAATGAATGCGGCACAGATTAAGTGGAAAGTAACAGGAAAGCCTTTGATGCCAAAGTTATCTAAGATAAACCCTATATCCGGAGTGAAAAAAATATTCTCCAAAGATAAAATTATGGAACTGTTAAAGGCCATTGCAAAAGTCCTGGTATTAGGATATCTTGTGTATTCGACGCTGAAAGATAAATGGTCGCTGATCCTTACCTTTTATGACCTGACTTTGAAACAGTCCGTCGGACTGGTGGGAAACCTGATTATTGATCTGGGAATCCGGATTAGTGTCTTCTTTCTTTTTATTGCGGCGGTAGATTTTTTCTACCAGCGCCACAAATTCAAGGAAGAGATGAAGATGACCAAGCAGGAGGTAAAGGACGAATACAAGAATTCGGAAGGAAATCCGGAGATCAAAGGAAAAATCAGGCAGAAGATGCGGGAGGCTTCCCGGAGAAGAATGATGCAGGAAGTGCCGGAGGCGGATGTGGTTATTACAAACCCGACTCATCTGGCAGTTGCATTAAAATATGATAAAGATAAGGCGAGTGCGCCGCTTGTTCTGGCAAAAGGTGCTGATTATCTTGCCGGAAAGATCAAAGAGATTGCTAGGGAAAACCAGGTAGAGATTGTGGAAAACAAACCTCTGGCACGAATGCTTTATTACAATGTGGAGATTGGTGATGAGATTCCGCCGGAACTGTATCAGATGGTAGCGGAAATTCTTGCCTATGTGTATGGATTAAAAAACCAGAAGTAACCGTCAGGGAAAAATGTCCTGATGGCTGAGAATTAAGAAAGGAGGAATCGAAATGAAAATGAAAAAGACCGATTTGGGAATGGGACTTTATCTGTTGGCTGCCATTATTTTTCTGATTATCCCGATTCCTTCCTGGCTTCTGGATTTCCTTCTGGCATTTAATATATCCATTGCCATGATTGTTTTATTCAATGCCATGTTCGTAAAAGAAGCCTTGGAAATGTCATTTTTCCCAACCCTTCTTTTGTTTACTACGATATTCCGGATCTCGTTAAATGTTTCTTCTACCAAATTGATTCTGACAACCGGGGAACCGGGAAATGTAGTAGAAACCTTTGGCTCTTTTGTAGGTGGCGGAAACCTGATTATTGGTGCCATTGTGTTTGTTATTCTGATTATTGTGCAGTTTATGGTAATCAATAAAGGTTCTGAGCGTGTATCAGAAGTAACGGCCCGGTTTACGCTGGATGCGATGCCTGGTAAACAGATGGCCATAGATGCAGACTTAAATACGGGTGCCATCACGGATGAGCAGGCCAAACAGAGACGTCAGAAAATCCAGGATGAATCCAGCTTCTTTGGAGCGATGGATGGTGCTACGAAATATGTAAAGGGAGATGCGACAGCAGGTCTTCTGATTACTCTGATAAACTTTGCCGGCGGTATGGCCATGGGCATATTGTATAACGGTCTTAGCGCTTCGGAAGCCCTTGAAAAATTCACGATATTAACAATCGGAGACGGTCTGGTAAGCCAGATTCCATCTCTGATGATTTCGCTTGCCACCGGTATTCTTGTGACAAAGGCATCAAAGGATGCAGATGTGGGAGATGTGCTGATCGGACAATTGTTTTCCATTCCGAAAGTATTATATATGGTTGGTGGAAGCATGGTATTACTGGGGCTGGTTACCCCTCTGAATCCGGTTGTTTTCTGCCTGTATGGCGCTGCATTTCTGGCTACCGGATATATGATCCAGCAAAAGACCGGAAAAGAGCAGATTGAACAGGAAGTGGATCAGGAGGAAGTATCCGCCGAGGAAATCCGTCGTCCGGAAAATGTTACTTCTCTCTTACAGGTAGATCCGATTGAATTGGAGTTTGGTTATGGGATTATTCCATTGGCGGATGTCAATCAGGGAGGAGATCTTCTTGACCGGGTTGTTATGATCCGAAGACAGGTTGCACTGGAACTTGGCTGTGTAGTTCCGATGATTCGATTAAGGGACAATATCCAGTTGAATCCAAACCAGTATGTGATTAAAATAAAAGGGGTGGCAGTCAGCGAAGGAGAAATATTGTTTGACCATTATATGGCGATGAATCCTGGTTATGTGGAGGAGGAGATTACGGGTATTCCAACGTTTGAGCCATCCTTCCATCTCCCGGCAATCTGGATTACCGAAGGCCAGAGGGAGAGAGCTGAATCTCTTGGCTATACAGTTGTAGATCCGCCGTCCATTATTGCAACGCATCTGACCGAAGTAATCCGGCAGCATCTGGATGAACTGCTTACCAGACAGGATGTCCAGAACCTGATTAATAATATTCAGGAGGCCAATACTACTTTGATTAGCGAGCTGATACCAAAGCTTCTCAGTGTAGGTGAGATCCAGAAGGTGTTGCAGAATCTGCTTCGGGAAGGAATCTCCATCCGGGATCTGGTTACGATCTTTGAAACACTGGCGGATTATGCGGCAACCACAAGGGATACCGATGTGCTTACCGAATATGTCCGGCAAAGCCTGAAACGTGCCATTTCCAATAAATATTTCCCGGTAAATGAGCCAACAAGTGTTGTGACACTGGATCCGAATATTGAGCAGGAAATTATGAATTCCGTAAAACAGACAGAACAAGGTGCGTACCTGAATCTGGATCCGGAAGTGACCAAACAGATTATTGATTCGGTTGGAACGGAGATGGCAAAGCTGGAAAATGTTGGAAAAAGTCCGATTATTGTAACATCGCCAATTGTGAGAATGTATTTTAAACGACTGACATCCGATTATTATAAAGACTTAATCGTTATATCCTATAATGAAATCGAATCGAATGTAGAACTTCAGTCAGTAGGGATGGTGACCATATCATGATAATTAAAAAATACCAGGCATCAAATGAAAACGATGCAATAATGAAGGCCATGGATGATCTTGGAAAAGATGCAATCGTAATGAATGTAAAGACAATCCGCCCCAGGGGAATCAGCCGTCTTTGGAAAAAGACACTGGTAGAACTTACCGCTGCAGTGGATGATAACCAGACAGAAAGTGTAAAAGAAGAAATTGACACGAAACGTCTGGAAGAAGCAGTTAAGCGGGCAAAAGAAGAAGTGGCAGAACGGGCAAAGGAGCAGGAAGAAAACCAGCAGGCAGAGGCAGAGAACGTGCTGGAGCAAAAGATGAATAATATTCAGTCACTTCTGGAGAAACAATTGGAATCGAAGATGGAATATGAGCAGAGATCCGATGCTGCTTCGTCGGATGACAAGACAGGAAAACAGAAAAAGAGCAAGGAAGAAGCCTGTATTGAGTTAATCCGCCAGAAGATGATTGATAACGAAGTCGATGGAAAATATGCAGACCAGATTATTCATGAGATCGGTCCGGTCTTAAAAAAAGATGCAACCGTGGACAAGGTGCTTGCCAGTGTGTACCAGAAGATTATTCTTAAACTTGGCAAACCTGATTATATTGATATGGAAGAAGGGGCGACACGGTTTGTATTTTTTATCGGTCCGACGGGGGTTGGAAAAACCACAACCATTGCAAAAATCGCTTCTGAATTCAAATTAAACCGAAAGGCCAAGATTGCCATGGTGACTTCCGACACTTACCGGATTGCGGCAGTGGAACAGCTGCGAACCTACGCAAACATTCTTGGAATTCCACTAAAGGTAATCTATTCCGCGGAAGAGATGAGGGATCTGGTAAAAGAGTTTGCCGGATTTGATATCGTATTTGTAGATACAGCAGGACGTTCTCATAAAAATAAAGAGCAGTGGGAAGATATCCGGGAACTTTTAGAGGTTGTTCCGGAAGAGAAGCGGCAGGTGTATCTGGTTCTGACAGCTACTACAAAATACAG
Organism: Clostridiales bacterium; assembly: GCA_029007845.1. GTDB lineage: Bacteria > Bacillota > Clostridia > Lachnospirales > Lachnospiraceae > SUG1228. The sequence goes on along the minus strand of JAQXIP010000108.1, from coordinate 14,666 downwards.
GGATCTGTGCAGAATTGCAGATGCGTATCAGGAACTTACGAAGTACAGCCTTATTTTTACAAAATTAGATGAAACGGCCTGTCTTGGAAATGTATTGAACTTAAAAATGTACACAGATGCTCCGTTGTCATATACGACATGGGGGCAGAATGTACCAGATGACATAGGAGGAATCAATGCCCAGAGCATTGCGAAAAAACTATTAGGAGGAAATGATTAATGGATCAGGCATCCCAGCTTCGTGATAAGATAAAAATGCAGCCACCAAAACCTCATCTTGCCAGAGTTATCACCGTAACAAGCGGAAAGGGCGGTGTGGGAAAGTCCAGTATCTCGGTAAATCTGGCATTGCAGTTAAGCAGACTTGGAAAGAAAGTCATTATTCTGGATGCGGATTTTGGGCTTGCCAATGTAGAGGTTATGCTTGGCATCCGGCCGCGGTATACGTTGGCGGATCTGATGTTTCGTGGAAAAGAACTCAATGAAATCATTACAACCGGGCCCGAACAGATTGGTTTTATCTCCGGTGGTTCCGGGATCCAGGAACTGAGTAATCTCTCAAAAGAGCAGATCGTGAATCTGACCGGCTCTCTTTATGTATTAGACGAACTGGCAGACTATGTCATTATTGATACCGGAGCAGGAATCTCCGATGCCGTGCTGGAATTTGTAACATCCTGTTCGGAAGTCCTTCTGGTGGCTACTCCGGAGCCGACTTCCATCACAGACGCCTATGCATTGCTAAAAACATTAAATAAACGAAGTGAGTACAGCACAGAGCACACGGCAATTAAAATGATTGCAAACCGGGTTGGAAGCCGTGAGGAAGGAAAAGCATTATTTGATAAGCTCAGTGTTGTTGTGAATAAATTCCTGCAGTTAAAGGTGGAATTCTTAGGTGCGATTCCGATGGATAATTCGGTTCCGAAAGCCTTAATGCAGCAAAAACCTTTTTCTCTGGCATATCCGAAATCAGAAGCTTCAAGGGCAGTGGCAGAATTGGCAGCAATACTGGATGGACATGTGGAGGAAGAAGACAAAGAGCAGAAAGGGATCAAAGAATTATTTTCCAATGTAATCCGTACCCGTTTTCGAAAAAAACAGGTGTAATTTCAGGGAGGTGACAGAATGGCAGACATCATTGAAATTGGAAACCGGATTGAGCTATCAAAAATCCTTATTGATAAAACAGCAGAAAAGAAGAATTATATCAGCCAGGTTCTGGATATAAAAGATGCTCATGAGATGAACATTGCAATGCCGATTCAGAATAACCGGATTATTCCGTTAGACATTGGTGATCAGTACCGGCTTTGTTTTTTTACAAAGAAAGGGATGTATCAGTGTAAGGCTGAGATTATAAACCGTTACCGGGAAGGACAGCTTGGAATTCTTGTTATTCAGCTGCTTACAGATCCGGTAAGATTACAAAGAAGGCAGTATTTCCGTCTCTCTTGTGTCATGGATATTGCGATACATAACATTAGTCCGGATGAAGAAGCGGTTCAGAAAGTATTACAGGAAAAGAATTATGCTAATACGACAGAAATGCAGGCTTTTGCCGAACAATATGATACGATTCACAATGAGAACTGGTTCGAAGTTACACTGGTTGATATTAGTGGAGGCGGAGCAAGATTTTTTTCGCAGAAGGAAATTGATATCAGTTCTTTAATCTCCATGTGTTTTCCGGGAATTCTTACCGAAACAGGGAAAGCACTGGAGCTGGATGGCCGTTTGATTGCCTGCCAGCCGATCCCGGACCGGAAACTGTTTGAGTACCGTGCAGAGTTTTATAACGTTTCAGCGAAAGAAAGAGAGAACCTTGTAAAATATATCTTTGAAGAGGAAAGAAAACAGCGAAAAAAAGAGAAGGGACTTGAATAATGAAAAAAATTTTAGTCATAGATGACTCTGCACTTATGAGAAAGGTCATATCTGATATAATAGAGCCAGATGATAGGTTTCATGTGGAAGATACTGCCCGGAATGGTGTGGAAGGATTACAACTTCTGATGCAGAAAAAGTATGACGCGGTACTTTTAGACATCAACATGCCAAAGATGGGCGGAATCGAACTGCTGGAGGAACTTCATCGCCGACAGATGCAGGAAAAAGTCATAGTGGTGAGTACACTGGTAAAAGATGGGACGAGTATCACGATTCGTGCGCTGGAACTTGGAGCATTTGACTTTATCACAAAGCCGCTTAAGTATAAAGAATTTGCTGATCCGGAATACAAAAAAAGGCTTTTGGATATTCTTGTTTCCGCTACCGAAGCAGATTCAGAAAAAAATCATGCGGATCGCAGGAAGCCAGTATTACAGGGGAATGCTCCAAAGCCGGTAAAGGCGTCAAAGGCCGATACGGATTTCATAAAACCAGTGGAAAGAAAACGGATCAAAGGGAAGAAGCTGGTTGCCCTTGCCTGTTCTACAGGAGGACCCCGTGCGCTTCAATCCATCCTTCCGAAGCTTTCAGGAGAACTGGATGCGCCGGTGCTGATTGTCCAGCATATGCCTGTCGGTTTTACAAAGTCTCTGGCCGTCAGAATGAACGAGTTTTGTTCACTTCATGTAAAAGAAGCGGAAGACGGAGAACCTATAAAAAAAGGAAATATCTATATCGCAAAGGGTGGAAGCCAGATGCGCTATGAACACCCGGACCGGATATCCATAAAAACCGGGGAAATCAGAAATGGATTAAGGCCATGTGCGGATATTATGTATGAATCCCTTTGCCTGTCTGATTATGATGAAATTATCTGCGTGGTATTAACCGGCATGGGACAGGACGGAACAAGAGGGATTCAAGAACTCAGTAAAAGTCATAATGTATACGTAATTGCACAGGACGAGGAGACCAGTACCGTATATGGAATGCCTCGGGTGGTCTATGAGGCGGGACTTACCGATGAGGTAGTGCCGTTAGAAAGTATTGCAGATGCAGTTATGAAAAAAACGGGGGTGCTAAAACATGGACGTTAGTCAGTATTTGGAGATTTTTATCGATGAAACAAAAGAACATCTTCAAAATTTAAGTGATGAGTTAATGGTTCTGGAAAAAGAACCGGAAAATATGGACACAATTAATGAGATTTTCCGTGCAGCCCATTCTCTGAAAGGAATGGCAGGAACGATGGGTTATAAGAGAATGCAGACGTTAACCCATGACATGGAAAATGTATTTTCTGAAATTCGTGATGGAAAGATGAAAGTCAGCTCCAAACTTGTGGATGTATTATTCCAGGGGCTGGATGCTCTTGAAGCTTATCTGGATAATATTATTAATACGGCAAATGAAGGAGAAGACGATAATCAGGACATCATTGATGCCTTGAATGAATGTCTGGTTGAAGGAACCGGAAAAGGTGCTGCAAAAGAAGAAAAACAGTCAGAGAAAGCCCAGTCTGCACAAACCACATCCGCTGATCAGGATAAGCACAAATATAAGAATCTCAAGCTGGCAGAACATGAAAGAAATGCAGCCATGCGTGCCATTGAAGAAGGACAGCATGTATTCGGGCTTACGGTTGAGATATCAGAAGGATGTCTGTTAAAGGCAGCAAGAGCATTTCTTGTATTTAAAGCACTTGAAGAGCTTGGTGAAGTAATTAAAGCGGAACCGGATGTGCAGGATATTGAGGATGAGAAGTTTGATCTTGATTTTACGGTAGTATTCCTCACAACGGAAACCTTGGAAAAAGTCCGTAATGCCGTATTGAATGTCTCTGAAGTAAAAGAAGTCTATGCAGGTGAACTCGAGATTCCTGTGGAAGAAAAGAAAGAGGCAAAAGCGGATGAGCCGGAGCAGTCCGCTGCCAATCAAAGCACAGAGACTGAAGCCGCTGCCGCAGCCGCCACCCAGACAGCAGCCGCTACCCAGACTGCAGATAAGAATGCATCGAAAAAGGCAGCAAAAAGTACATCAAAACCAGTGGTAAACCGTTCTGTGCGTGTGGATATTGAGAAATTAGATGTACTGATGAATCTTGTCAGCGAATTAATTATTGCCAAGAATGGTCTGGTTTCCATCGGTTCCCAGGGAAATCTTGGAGAGGAAAACAACGGCTTTAATGAGCAGATTGAATATCTGGAGCGTGTTACCACGAATCTCCATGAATCCGTTATGAAAGTCCGGATGATGCCGATTGAAAGTGTTGTGAATAAGTTCCCACGAATGATTCGTGAATTAAACAAAAAACTCGGCAAAAAAATGGAGCTGTATATGTCTGGTGAAGATACGGAACTGGATCGTACCGTTATTGATGAGATCGGTGATCCGCTGATGCATCTGTTAAGAAATTCCGCTGACCATGGTCTTGAGAGCAATGAAGAACGAGTCCGTCTTGGCAAGCCGGAAGTTGGTTCCATTTTCCTGGATGCTTACCAGGATGGTAATAATGTTGTAATTGAAGTCCGTGATGACGGTGCAGGTATTGATATTGAGAAAGTAAAAAATAAAGCACTCGAGAAAGGTACCATTACTCCAGAGCAGGCAGAAACCATGTCCGACAAGGACTTTATCGATCTTTTGTTCCGTCCTAGCTTTTCAACGGCAGATAAGATTACCGATGTATCCGGCCGTGGTGTGGGACTTGATGTTGTAAAGAGTAAAATCGAAGGTCTTGGCGGTGAGATCGATTGCAAATCTGTGCGCGGGGAAGGTTCTACCTTTACCATACAGCTTCCACTTACCCTGGCGATTATTCAGGCGCTTATGGTGGAACTTGGAACAGAAAAATATGCAATTCCGCTTGGAAGCATTGAAACAATTGAGGATGTTCCTCTTACGGACATTAAATATGTTCAGACAAGAGAAGTGATTAATCTTAGAGGAAATGTTATCCCGTTAATTCGTCTGGATCAGATTCTGGATGTGGAACCATTGACCTATCCGGAAGGAGAAGAGCCGGAAAGCATTACGGTAGTAGTAGTGACAAAAGGTGATAAACTTGCAGGTCTCGTTGTAGACAATCTGATTGGACAGCAGGAAATCGTAATTAAGTCCATTGGAAAATATATTAATAACAATAAGATTATCAGCGGTGCAACCATCCTTGGAGATGGCGAAGTGGCATTGATCATTGATGCCAACACATTAGTATAGGGGGGCTTGATTTATGTCAGAGAAGGAAGCGAATGTCGTGTTGACTGAAAAACAGTATATCGTGGTCAAACTTGGTACGGAACAATACGGAATTGACATTCAGAATGTCGATAACATTGTGCGTATGCAGCGGATTACCCGTGTGCCAAAGGCACAGGCATACTTTAAAGGGGTAATTAATCTCCGTGGTGAGATTATTCCGGTTATGAGTCTTCGTACAAAGTTTGGTCTGGAACCGGATGAGTATACCGGTAAAACCAGAATTATCATTATCAAGATGGAACCACAGGCATCAATCGGAATTATTGTTGATGAAGTCAAAGAAGTGGTGACTTTAGAGGAAGATGAGATTGATAAGCCAACCTATAATAATAATGATGAAAAGGCCGCTTATCTGAGTGGAATTGGAAAACATGGTGATGGACTGATTTCGCTTTTGAATATGTCCGCCGTGATTACAGAAAAAGAACAGCTGTAAAAGGGAGTGTATGCCATGTCAAATTTCAGCATGGATGCAATGGATAATATGCAGTTCGATGTGTTACGGGAGATTGGGAATATTGGCGCCGGCAATGCTATGACGGCGCTTTCCCAGTTGTTAAATAAGAAGATCGACATGGGGGTCCCAAAAGTCGAATTGATTGAACTGAAAAATCTTCCGGATGCAGTAGGTGGAGCAGATGCCATTGTAGTTGGAATTCTTTTGACCCTTTCCAATGACGTGGAAGGGATGATTATGTTTATTGTATCACAGGAAACAGCCAGAAAAACGGCTGATGTTCTGCTTGGCCAGCCGATTGATCCGGATGCTCCACTGACGGAGATGGAGATATCGGCATTACAAGAGATTGGAAATATTATTACAGGTGCATATATGTCCGCACTTTCCATGCTAACCCATTTGAATGTGAATCTCAGTATTCCATATATGGCAGTGGACATGGCGGGAGCGGTTTTAAGTGTACCGGCAATTGAATTTGGGAAAGTTGGCGATCAGGCCTTGTTGATTCAAAGTGAGTTTGGTGGAGAAGATGACGGGATGGAAGGTTATTTTATATTAATTCCCACGGAAGAATCGTCAGGCAAGATTTTGTCCTCTTTAGGTCTGTAAGGGGGAGACAGAATGGGAGAGATGATTCGGGTAGGAATGGCAGATCTGAATGTCTGCAAAGCTCCTGATGCGATAACGACACTAGGACTTGGTTCCTGTGTCGGTGTTGTGTTATTTGACCCGGAAACAAAAATTGCAGGAATGGTGCATGTTATGCTGCCGGACAGTACGAAGATCAGGCAGAATCAGAATGCTGCCAAATTTGCAGATACAGGAATCGCACTGTTGATTGAGAAAATGATGGAAAAAGGAGCGGGAAGATCCCGGCTGGTTGCCAAAATGGCAGGCGGCGCCCAGATGTTTGCGTTTAGTTCCAATAATGATATGCTGCGGATTGGTGAGCGCAATGTAGAGGCTGCAAAAGAAAAATTAAATGAATTCAGAATCAGAATCTTAGCAGAAGACACCGGGCTTAACTATGGAAGAACCATTGAATTCTATCCGGAAAACGGAGAACTTTTGATTAAAGCAGTGGGAAAAGAGCCAAAAACCATATAGTGTGAGAACGCATTGGATCTAGAAAGAGGGAAACGTATGGATGCGAAATATATTCCTCCATTTGTTACGCTGCTTGCAGCAGCCATCTCCAGTATCTGTTCAATTGTGAAGCGGACAGATGTTACAAAGGCATTGATTCAGCTTCTAATTGTAATTATCATTTTTTATATCATTGGAAGATTTGCACAGAAAATAATATATATGGTACAGGAAATGGCAGTAAAAGATGTAAAAAAAGAAACGGATGACGATTCTTCCGATACAGAAAACGAGGGTGCTTCTTCGGATGAGGATGGAGAAAAAGAAGCTTCTTTGGAAAAGGAAGCATCCGGGACAGATGAGGAAAAGAAATCAGATGTGTAAAGAATAGAACCGAAAAAAGGAGAGGAGGCTGGCATGAACGAGACCGAAAGAACAAAGTTGTGGGAAGAATACAGAACGACAAAAGCTCCTTCTCTTCGGGAACAATTAATTACTGAATATGCTCCTATGGTTAAGATTGTTGCAGGACGTTTAAATATGTACCTGGGATATACCGTAGAATATGATGATCTCGTGGGATATGGTGTGTTTGGACTCATTGATGCCATTGATAAATACGATAATTTCAAAGGGGTAAAGTTTGAAACTTATGCAAGCCTCCGGATTCGAGGGGCAATCTTAGACCAGATAAGAAAAATGGACTGGATTCCGCGTACTCTTCGTCAGAAACAAAAAAAGATGGATCAGGCGATGCGGAAACTGGAACTGGAACAGGGACATCAGATAGCGGATGAAGATCTGGCAGCTGAACTGGGGATTACACTGGATGAGCTTGCCATTTGGCAGAATCAGATGCAGATTACCAATCTGGTATCTCTGGATGAGTTTTTAGAGCAGGGCAGTGAAGTAAAAAATGATGGAAGCAGTTCTTCCTTTTCACAACCGGAAGAAATGGTGGAAAAAGAAGAATTAAAGAAAATGTTAGCTGAGGCTCTGGACAAATTAACCGAAAATGAAAAGAAAGTAATTACACTGTATTATTTTGAGGAACTGACTCTGAAGGAAATCAGCCGGATACTGGAAGTATCGGAATCACGGATTTCCCAGCTTCATACAAGAGCATTGCAGAAACTGCAAAAGCAGCTTGGTTCTTACATGAATGTATTTCGGGGGTATTAATCAGGAAAAAGACACCTGCTGCAAAAGGAAGGCTCCTTTTACAGCAGATTTTTATTTGGGAGGTGCAAAAGATGGACTATAAAAACAGTTTTTTTCAACTTGTACATAAGGAAGATGGAACGTATATCAAAATATTTCCGGCAAGAAACGGTGGAAAAAAAGTAAGTCTAGAGGAACTAATCCAGTATTTTTCGGATATTAAACTGGAATATCATGACTCTCCGGCATTAGCAAGACTGATTGCACAGTCCGGTAAACTGGTTGAGATGAAACTGACACCCAAGCAGGTCTATCCGGAGAATGAACGGATAAGGATCGTAGTGTCTCCAGACAATATGACTGCAATCGCCCGGTTTTATCCACCTTCTAATAAAGGGACTTTTATGAGCCGTGAGGAGATTATGGATGAAATCCGCAGACAGGATATTGCGGCGGAAATCCAGGAAAAATATGTGGATGCCTATTTAAGCAACAGGCAGTTCTGTGTATCGGTACCGATTGCTTATGGCAGAAAATCAGTGGCGGGAAAAGACGCAGAGATCACTTATTATTTCAATACAGGGGCGGATCTGAAGCCGAGAATTATGGAAGATGGACGGGTAGATTTTCATCAGCTTGATAATATCAGCCATATCAATGCGGGGGATGTTCTGGCTCGGCTGACACCTGCAGTAGAACCAGTTGCCGGGGAAGACATCTATGGCAATCCGCTTCCGGTAAACAAAGTGAACCATCTTGTTCTGCGTCACGGAAGAAATATTCATCTCTCGGAAGATGGTCTGGAAATGATTTCGGATGTATCCGGACATGTTACATTGGCGGATGATCAGGTGTTCGTGTCTGATACCTATGAAGTGCCGGCGGATGTTGGACCAGCCACTGGGGATATAACCTATGATGGCAATGTGCGGATTAGAGGAAATGTTCTGACCGGATTTTCTGTAAAAGCAGAAGGAAACATTATCGTAGAAGGAGCGGTAGAAGGAGCAAAACTGGTTGCAGGAGGAGATATTATCCTCTCACGGGGAATTCAGGGAATGGAGCGTGGCATTCTTGAAGCTGGCACGGATATAATCGCGAAGTTTATTGAAAGTTCTACGGCAAAAGCAGGTAAGGATGTCAAGGCAGATGCCATTATGAACAGCCAGATCGAGGCCGGAGGCATAGTAGAGGTTACCGGAAGAAGAGGTCTGATTACCGGTGGTGAAGTAAAATCGGCAGTGGAGATTAATGCAAAAACACTGGGTTCCCAGATGGGAACAACGACTATTCTAGAAGTGGGAGTTGATCCGGCCTTAATCTCCAGAAGCCGGGAATTAGAGAAAAAGCTGAATGGGCTTCAGGAGGAAAAAGAAAAGGGCGAGCAGATAATTAATCTTTATAAAGGAAAAATGCAAAAAGGAGAGCAATTATCCGAGGACAAACTGGAACAGCTGAAACGGGCTATGGTACGCTCTAAAAAAGCAGAGGAAGAAATGGAACAATATATGGAAGAATTTCTCCAGTTAAAAGATGAAATTGAAGCATACGAGGGAGGCCGGATTGTAGTGAATAACCTTGCATATCCGGGAGTGAAGATGACCATATCCAATGCAGTCTATCAGGTAAAAACAGAGACACATTATACCCAGTTTGTGAAAGAAAACGGAGAAGTACACATTAAAGCAATTTAGAAAGGAAGTGAGGGCATGTCCATCAGAGTCATTGATATTGCGATGCTTCCAAACCAGTCCCAGGAGGCATCCCAGATGCAGAATGCCGAGCATAACCGTGCCATGGCAGGTCAGCAAAATGTCACCCAGCATGTGCAGAAACAGGCGGAGGACAATAGCCGTAAGACCGTCAAAACGACAGAAAAAGATGAACGGATGAACCACTTTGATGCAAAAGAAAAAGGAAGCAATGAATATCAGCAAAGAGGAAAAAAGAAAAAAAATACCTCTGATGAAAAGGAAAAGGATCATAAATCCGGTTCCGGCCATCATTTTGATATAACGATATGATACACAGGGTCACAAGGTCAAATACCGTTCATGCTTGCATGATAAGGTATTTGACCTTGTGACCCGTCCAAACATGAGAAAGAAGCTAAAGGAGCAAAAAGATGAGTACGTTAGAGATTGTGATGATGATTTTAGGAATCGGTTTCATCATTGTAAGCTATTGTTTATCCAGCCGGGAGGGAAAGAACGCCAAGGATGGAGGAAAAACAGTAAAGGAAGTACAGATTTCAGTAAACCAGTTTTTCGAGGATAATAAAGAGGTGTTAAACCGGCATCTGGAACAACTGCTGGATGATACCTATGAAGACTGGAAAGAAGATTCCAAAGAAGAACTGGGGAAGATTACAAACGAAAAGATTATGGCTTTTCAGGAATTCTCAGATCAGATTCTGGAAAAGATTGACAGTAACCATAAGGAAGTTGTCTTCTTATATGACATGCTGACTAAGAAAGAAGACGAGATGAAAAAACTCGTTCAGGTACTTGACCGGGTTCGCGCGAAAGCCGAGCTGGAATTAGAAGAAAAACCGGGTGAATCCACAGCAAAGGCAGAAAGTGGAATTGTTCAGGCACAGCAGAGGACGAAGAAAAAAACAGAGTCTTTGAAAGCTGCTAACCAGACCGATCATAAGAAAACAGGAAAGGATCTGCAGAGTGAAAAATTAGAGAAGAAAGTCCAGGCAAAGCAGGGAAAGAAACCGGTTGGTACGATTGGCGAGAACAACAACGACCGGATTCTCTCTTTATATCAGGAAGGAAAAAGTATTGTTGAGATATCCCGAATTCTTGGAAAAGGACAAGGAGAAGTAAAACTGGTTATTGATTTATTTATGGGGAGCCAGAACAGCTAGATAGATGGAGGAAACAAATATGCGAAACAGCCAGTTTATCAGAGGCGTGGGGGTAGGACTTTTAGTATCCACCTTAATTTTTTCGGTCACGACAAAGGAGACAACCACCCCCATGAGTGAACAGGAGATTATAAGAAAGGCCAGGCAGCTTGGAATGTATACCGAGGAGGAGATAAAAAACCAGCGGCTTGATGAAAGTCTTTCAAAAGTAGACGGCAGTGTAGAAGAGGGCAAAGATCAGCCGGCCGATAGTGATACCGATAACGATACCGAAACGGTAAGCGGAAGCGGACTTGGAACAGAAAAAAGTGACGAAGATCAAGAAAAACCGGAAGAAACCAGTCCACCTACAGATGTTGTAAAATTAACAATCAGCCAGGGGATGCCATCCAATGAAGCTGCCAGACTTTTGGAGGATGCCGGAGTGGTAAAAAGTGCATCTGCCTTTGACCGGTATTTGTGCAATCACGGATATGAGAATTATATTCGAAGCGGCACGTATACATTCTCTGCCACAGACGATTATGAGACTATTGCAAAAACGATAACGAAAAAGTAATCCACTCAAACTTCTCACACCCGCATCAGACGGAATGTATGGCGTACAGGGGGATGCGATGAGCCAGATTCTGATACAGGAAAATGCAGAAAAAAATCTACTTCAGGCTGAGAAGTTGGGAATCTGCTGTCAGAGCTTGTCATTGAAGTGAAAAGCCTGGATGCTGGAAAGGAACTGAGCCGTACCATTGCCATACAGTCTGCACCTGTGCGCTCGTCATGGCTGAACGGTTACGCCGAAAGGCACTTTGTCCAAAAAAGAACTTGCATGTGGACTGGAAATATGTTAGTATTGAGCAGTATGAGAAAATACACGTTCCTGGATGGGTTCATGGTGCCGTAAACGCGCGGTCTGGAATAGTGAAGGGGACGGAAGATTAAAAACCAAATGGAGGTATTATCATGAGCGTTATTTCAATGAAACAGTTACTGGAAGCAGGTGTTCATTTTGGACATCAGACAAGAAGATGGAACCCTAAGATGGCTCCTTACATTTACACAGAAAGAAATGGTATCTACATCATCGACTTACAGAAATCGGTTGGAAAAGTAGATGAAGCTTACAATGCAATCAAAGATATCGTGGCTGACGGTGGCACCATCCTGTTTGTTGGTACAAAGAAACAGGCACAGGATTCCATCAAAGCAGAAGCAGAGCGTTGTGGAATGTTCTATGTAAATGAGAGATGGTTAGGTGGTATGCTTACCAACTTCAAGACAATCCAGAGCAGAATCCAGAGATTAAAAGATATTGAGAAAATGTCAGAAGACGGAACATTTGATGTTCTTCCTAAGAAAGAAGTAATTCAGTTAAAGAAAGAATGGGCAAAATTAGAGAAGAACCTTGGCGGTATCAAAGAAATGAAGAAGATTCCGGATGCAATCTTCGTTGTTGATCCAAAGAAGGAAAGAATCTGTGTTCAGGAAGCACATTCTTTAAATATTCCTCTGATCGGTATCGCTGATACAAACTGCGATCCAGAAGAATTAGATTATGTTATCCCAGGTAACGATGATGCAATCCGTGCAGTAAAACTGATCGTTGCAAAGATGGCAGATGCAGTTATCGAAGCAAACCAGGGTGTTGCATATGGTGACGCAGAAGAAGCAGCAGAGGATGCAGAATAATTTGTTGATAACGGAGGAATGAATAATGGCTATTACAGCAGCAATGGTAAAAGAATTAAGAGATATGACTGGCGCTGGTATGATGGATTGTAAAAAAGCACTGGGCGCTACCGATGGTAATATGGATGAAGCAATCGAGTTCTTAAGAAAGAACGGACTTGCAAAAGCAGAGAAGAAATCCGGAAGAATCGCAGCAGAAGGTGTTGTTGCAACAAACATTTCTGCAGACGGAAAAGTGGCTTCCATCGTAGAAGTAAACTCCGAGACAGACTTCGTTGCAAAGAATGAGAAATTCCAGGCTTATGTAGCAGATGTGGCAGCTCAGGCAGCCACTACTTCTGCAGCAGATATTGAGGCATTCCTGGCTGAGCCATGGGCAAAAGATACATCTGTTACTGTAAAAGAGCAGCTGGCATCTATGATTGCTACAATTGGCGAGAACATGAACATCCGTCGTTTTGCCCAGGTAAAAGCAGAAGATGGAGTAGTTGTATCCTATATTCATGCTGGTGGTAAAATCGGTGTATTAGTCCAGGCTAAGACAGACTCAGACAGTGATGCAGTAAAAGAATGCTTAAAGAATGTGGCAATGCAGGTAGCTGCATTAAATCCAAAGTTCACAAGCAGAAATGAAATCGATCAGGATTACATCGCGCATGAAACAGAGATCCTGAAAGAAGCTGCTAAAAAAGAAAAACCAGATGCAAACGACAAGATCATTGAAGGTATGGTAAAAGGCCGTGTGAATAAAGAATTAAAAGAGATCTGTCTGTTAGATCAGGTTTATGTAAAAGCAGAAGACGGAAAACAGTCCGTTGGTGCTTATGTAGATTCTGTTGCAAAAGCAGAAGGCTGCAATATTGAGGTTGTTACCTTTGTCCGTTATGAGACAGGTGAAGGTCTTGAGAAGAAAGAAGAAGACTTTGCTGCAGAGGTAGCTGCACAGCTTCAGTAGTTCACAGATCAGTTAAACGAAAAGCCAATTATTGTAGTGATGCAGTAATTGGCTTTTTTCAATATCGTATTACGAGAGGATTCATGGAAATGAGATATACGAAAAAGCAGAGAGCATTGGAGATCATTGAACGGCTGAAACTCGAATATCCGGATGCCGGATGTACGCTGGAATATGATGATGCGTGGAAACTATTGGTTAGTGTCCGGCTTGCGGCACAATGTACCGATGCCAGGGTAAATGTGGTAGTGGAAGAACTATATGAAAAATACCCAAGTGTGGAGGCACTTTCCAAGGCAGAGCCGGAGGAGATTGAGCAAATCGTAAAACCATGTGGTTTAGGCAGAAGCAAAGCAAGAGATATCAGTGCCTGTATGAAAATACTTCAAAGCGAGTATGGTGGAAAGGTGCCAGAGGATTTTGATGCGTTATTAAAACTGCCCGGTGTAGGACGCAAAAGTGCCAACCTGATTATGGGAGATGTATTTGGAAAGCCTGCCATCGTTACCGATACCCACTGTATCCGCCTTGTAAACCGCATGGGGCTGGTCGATCAGATTACAGAGCCAAAGAAGGTGGAGATGGCACTGTGGAAGATTATCCCACCGGAAGAAGGCAGTGATTTCTGCCACCGGCTTGTATACCATGGAAGAGCCGTATGTACGGCAAGGAAAAAACCAGACTGTGAACATTGCTGTCTGAAAGATGTCTGCAAAAAAGTCGCTGTTTAGAAGGAGTGTAGGTGTTATGAATCTTGATAGCAGCATTTTACTATTTCTTCAGAATCAGGTGCGAAATCCTGTCTTAGACTCGTTCTTTCTGTTTATCACAACTCTTGGAAATGCAGGAATGATATGGATTGCGCTCTCATTTATCCTGCTTTTTTCGAAGAAAACAAGGAAAGCAGGCGTCATGGGGTTCTGTGCCCTTCTTTTAACCCTGCTTATTAACAATCTGCTTATCAAAAACGTGGTTGGACGTACCCGTCCATATGAAGTGGTTCGCGGACTGGTGCCATTAATTAAGAAGCAGATGGGAGCATCCTTTCCGTCGGGACACAGCGCCTGTGCGTTTGCAGCAGCCAGTGTCTTCTACCGGACATTGCCGAAAAAGTATGGGATTATGGCTTTGGTTCTTGCTGTATTAATCAGTTTTTCCAGGTTATATGTGGGAGTTCATTATCCAAGTGATGTACTTGTTGGCATGATCAACGGTGTTTTGCTAAGCTATGCCTCAGAGGAACTGGTTAACCGGATGAAGGAATTTTACGAATTGCACCGTCTGAACAGTTA
>JAQXIP010000107.1 GCA_029007845.1 Clostridiales bacterium | reverse complement strand
CCGTGAGTGGGGGTATCCAACATTCACAGAGTTCTATTTGAAAATATGTGAAAACTAAAGAACCGCCTTGGTACGGAACCGTATGCCAGGTGGTGTGGAAGGTCGGATAATCAACTAATGATTATCCTCCTATCCGATTAAAATGATAAAATGATAAATACCAAGATAGCACTTTCATATAAGAGGGGGGGAGTCGTATGGCAGTGACAACTAATGCGTTGTTGAAGCGGATTGTGAATGGCAGGGATTTTAAAGAAGTGCTGAGTGAAAATGAAGGAGGCTTTGAAGAGCAATCCGTATCGGAATATTTACGAAAACTGTGCGAAGAACGGGGATTGGTTCCGGAACAGGTGATAAAAAAGTCACAGATTGACAGAACCTATGGACATCAGATTTTTAATGGTACAAGAATTCCTTCAAGAGACAAGCTGATTAAACTTGCTTTCGGTTTTGGCCTGTCCCTTGATGAGACACAGAAATTGCTGAAAATCGCAGGAAGAAGCATACTGTATCCGAAGATCAAGAGGGATGCTGCATTGATTTTTGGGATATCTCATGGGATGAATGTAATGGAAATGCAGTATTTACTTGCATCCATCAATGTTGTACTGCTTGGTGAAAGTTGATCTGGAATGGGGGGAAATGGAATATGGGGAGAAGTCAGGAGTTTGAGGCATATTTTGATGGCACTTTTGAAAAAACTCTGCCGCATGAACTAGTGGAACAATATGATGTGATAGAGTGCCTCAGTTGTGTGGAAGGTTGTGATACTCTTCTTGTGAAGCAGAAGACGACGGGAAATAAGATAGTAGCAAAATGTTATACACAAAAAAGTGTTCTTATTAATCAGGCAGAGGCGGCATCCTTTCAGAATATGAAAAGTAAAGCAGTACCAGAGTTTGTGGGAGAATACCGCAATGAAAAGTACCGTTGTATCCTGAGAGAGTATATCGAAGGAGTTTCCCTGGATAAATTTGTAACATTTCATCATATGACAGAAGAAATGATCGTGGATACTGCCATTAAGCTGGCAAGGATTATGAAGGCACTGCATCATTCAGAGCAGGTTATCATTCACCGGGATATCAAGCCCCAGAATATTATTGTCCGGGAAGATGGAAGCCTTGCGCTAATTGACTTTGGCATCAGCCGGATTTACAAAAAGAACGGAATCAGTGATACGGTTATCTGTGGAACGGAGGCGTTTGCACCGCCGGAACAATATGGATTCCTGCAGACGGATATCCGATCTGACATCTACTCCTTTGGAGTGGTGCTTTCCTGGATGCTTACCGGGAGGGCAAGACCAATCCGTAACCCAATTACCAGATTAGAGCGGATTGCGGTAAAATGCTGCCAGTTTTCACCTTCCAGACGTTATAAAAATGATGAGGCGCTTCTTTGGGATCTTCATAGGGCTACAAGAAAACATGTGGTGTATACCCGTAAGGTGGAAAAGGCCACAGCATTTGCAATTGCTGGAATAATGTGTGCATTCTGCATCCCTTTTTGCACAAGGAGAATGATAGAATTATTCGTGTACATAAAAACGAGCTTTCCGAATAATTCCGGAGAGGCTCAGTCAATTCAAAAAAGGAGAAAATAGCTTATGAGAAAAAATTTAAAACGCATTATGGCAATGGTTGGTGCCGGAGTGATGGCAGTAAGCCTGCTGGCACCGGTTCCTCACGTTTTGGCAGCATCCACAAATAAGGTGGTGGAGGTTCCTGTTAACTTTACCAATTCAAGCTGGGAGGACGACTGGGACAGCACCTCGAACACAGATGCCTGCATTTGGGAAGCTGGTGAGCCTTCTGCTTATTCCGAAAAGTACACAGTAAGCTATAAGCTTTACATTCCGGTTTCCTTTATCAAAGAAGATTCTACAGTTAATTTTGGTGGCGGCCTGAGTTTTAACGATGCCACTGAGGAAGAATGGAAATGGGCTGGCTGGTCAGAACTTCCAAGTGCAGAGATGCACGAGGATGCTTCGCTTACCAGATGGGATGATGAGCAGAAGAAAGATGTTCCGATTGATTATGCAACTGTCAAGAAGTCTGGAGATTTCTATGTGATTACATACGAGGCAGAAAGTGGAACTGTACATTCAGAAGAGGCACAGAGTGATCCGACCAAAGCAGAGAAGGTGGATTTAGACTTTAATTTTGCTATTAAGGGAATCAATATTACCGCTAAGAACAGTGCAGTCTATCTGGATGATCTGAAGATAACCAAAGCAGATGGAACCGTTCTTACGAACCAGAATTTTACTTCGGCCAAGACCGTAGAAGGGGATTACCGTATTGCGCCAAATAAAGGTGAAAATGATGGAAAAGCGTTAAAGCTGGCCACTATTACTGACAACAAGGCTCTTACAGTTAAGTCTGCAAAAGCAACGGTTAAAGTAGGAAAGACCGTTAAGATATCTGCAACGGCTACTCCGGCAACAAAGATTACATACACATCTTCCAACAAAAAAGTTGCAACTGTAGATTCTAAAGGTGTTGTCACAGGAAAGAAAGCGGGAAAAGCAACGATTTCAGTAAAGGCAAACGGAAAAACTGTAAAAGTTACTGTTACGGTTAAAAAGAAATAACAGAAATATTTGATATTGTTTTAAATGAAATGGCGGAATCAAGATATTCCGCCATTTTGTTGTGGCATAAAGCTGACTACTATGATAAAATAAGTATGTATTGGTAAAGACATAAAAAAGTAAGAAAAATAGGGAGGGAACTTATGAAAAAAATGTTTACCAAACGTCTGTGCATTTATATGTTTACCGCATTGGTTGTTACAATTGCGGCAATATTTGTTTTACAGACATTTACAAACAGAAGCAGCAACTTATCGGAGAGCAGGGAAAAGCTTGCAGCGGTGAAAGAAAAGATAGCTGGAAATGAGAAAGAAATTGAGAAACTCACGAATAATCTGGGGGAAAATAATCTGGCAAAGACCCGCGCATTTGCTGATATGCTGGCATCTGATCCTACACTGTTGGAGGATTCCGGCAAATTAAAAGAAATATGTAAAAGGCTGATGGTTAATGAGCTTCATGTAATTGATGAAAAGGGCATCATTACCCACAGTACCGTGGATGCATATATTGGGTTTGATATGAATAGCGGGGAACAGTCAGCGGCATTCATGCCAATTATTGATAATCCGTCCCTGGAAATTGTGCAGGAGCCTCAGAAAAATGCAGCGGAAGGAACGGTTATCCAGTACATCGGTGTTGCAAGGAGTGATGCAAAGGGATTTGTACAGGTAGGAATACGGCCGGAGGTTCTCGAGGAAACACTGGCGAACACTGAGATTTCAGTCGTATTAAGGGATATTGAATTTGGCGAAAAAGGATATGTTTATGCAATTGACAAGGAGAGTGGAACTATTTTAGCTCACCCGAATCAGGAACTGGTTGGTAAGAATGCAAAGGATGCCGGTTTCCCGGAAAAAATTGCAGAAGGAAGCGGAAAAATCAAAGTAGATAAAGTATCGGGATATTATGTTGCAGAAACATACGAAAATATGTTGATTGGTACCTTTATGCCGGCGGGGGAGTACTATAAAAACAGAAACAGTCAGATGCTGGTTGTTTCCTTAAGTATGTTTGTGATTTTTGCAGTCTTGATCGTTTTGATCAACCGTACGGTGCAAACGAGGATAGTAAACGGAATTAATCAGATTAGCACTTCCATGAAGAAAATTGCAGAAGGGGATTTTGGCATTGTTGTAAAAGAATCAGGAAGTCCTGAGTTTGTCCAGCTATCAGACAGTATTAATAAAATGGTGTCTGGTATCTGTCAAAGCATTCATGAAAATGAAGAACTGGTCAGAAAACAGCAGGAGGATATGCAGAATAATCTGCTGCTGATTGAAAAAGTGAAAGCAGCCTGTCAGAATCTGGAGGGGGTATCCCAGAGTACTTTGGCAAGTTCGGATGAGATTTATCACGGAACGGAAGAGCAGAAGACGGCTGTCAATGGACTGAAACAGGTTATGGGTGAGCTGGTGGAAGACTTGAATGCCAGCGCGGATGAGACGGCAAAGGTTTCTTCAACTACCAAAAATGCGGTGCAGATTATTCTGCAGATGCAGGAGCAGATGAAGCAGCTGAGCCAGTCAATCAACAATATAAGTGATATTGCCATGAAAATCGAAACAATCATTGATGAAATTAATTCGATTGCCTCTCAGACCAATCTTCTGGCACTAAATGCGTCTATTGAAGCGGCGAGAGCCGGAGAGATGGGAAAAGGTTTTGCGGTTGTTGCGGTTCAGGTTGGGGAGCTTGCAGCCAGAAGTTCACAGGCAGCAAAAGAGACCAATGAACTGATTACCAATTCCATAAAAGCGGTAGATGGGGGGAGAACCCTTACAAGCCGTACTGTAGATGCATTTGGTTCTGCAGTGGAAGCGATTGAGAAAGCCAACTCGGATGTGGAGGAAATTGCTGAAATGGTTCGCAAGAATGTGTCGGTTGTTTCAAAAACAGTATTAGAAATTGGAAAAATTTCCAATGTAGTTGATGCGAATGTGGAAATCTCCCAGAGTAGTAAACGGATTTCTTCAGATATGGCAGAGATTACCGGGCAGCTGATGGAACTTGTAAAGAATGAATGATAGAAACGAAAGACCATGGTGTGATGTGCCTTTTGGGGCAGCCATGGCCTTTTTTGAAGATGAGGCAAAGATGCAGGGAAAAGAGAGTGAGGTATCTATGAAGATAAGTGCAGAGAAGCTTAGGCTGTATGCGGTGACAGACCGCAGCTTTTTAGGTGGGGAAACATTATATGAACAGGTAGAAAAAGCTCTGAAGGGTGGTGCCACGATGGTTCAGCTCAGAGAGAAAAAACTGGATGAAGAAACTTTTTTTAAGGAAGCAAAGGAAATTATGGATTTGTGCCACCGGTACCAGGTGCCGTTTATTGTGAATGATTATGTGGAAATGGCAAAGCAGATTGGCGCAGATGGTGTCCACATTGGACAGGCAGATATGGAGGTAAAAGAGGCAAGAAAGATACTTGGTGCAGACCGGATCATCGGTGTGACTGCCAAGACGGTTGGGCAGGCTAAGAGTGCAGAAGCAGAAGGAGCAGATTATCTGGGAAGCGGAGCGGTGTTTGGCAGCAGTACCAAGCTTGATGCAAAGCCTATGGATCATGGGTTATTTCAGGAAATCTGCGAAAGTGTCCACATTCCGGTTGTTGCAATTGGTGGAATCAATGCATCAAATGTGACAAGGCTTGAGGGAAGGGGAATGGCAGGTGTGGCCGTTGTCAGCGGTATTTTTGCATGTAAGGATATTGAAGCGGGAACCAGGGAACTGAGGACGCTGGTAGATCAATTGTTGTTAAATAACCTTGGAAGTGAACGGTAACCAATGGCAGCGTGAAGCGTAACAGTTCATCCGTGACGAGTACACAGCCTCTAGAAGCCCGCAGAATACCTGATATTCTGCGTGCTTCCGGCGACTGTGCGCTCGCCACGGCTGAACTGTTACTGAAGAAGCAGCAATCTAAAATTGGCAGTTGCATTCTGGAAGATCATATGTTATAATGAATGACAGTTCGCAAAGAACTTGCTGGAATAGCTCAGTTGGTAGAGCACTTCACTCGTAATGAAGGGGTCGTCGGTTCAAGTCCGATTTCCAGCTTTTTTTGTTACCCTTTTTTGGGTTTGTCTCTGCTTGTTAATTGGCAGGAATCATGTTAGAATAAATAGGAATTAATGATAGAAAACGAGGCAGAATATGAACGATTTTACATTTCAGAATGAATTACCAGAACTTGTGAAGAGTATTACCGATAATTACAGAGAAGAGTCCATTTTTCTTGCCAATTCCTGTTGCCCAAAACCAAACCGATCAGAGATTATCGGTATTATCCGCGAGATCCGGGAACTGATGTTTCCTGGTTATTTTGCAGCAGAACAGATTCGGGAAGAAGTTGCGGATTACTATGTCGGACAGAGGCTGAATAATCTATATGAGAAGCTGACACCACAGATTACCAGGGCATTAATCCATGAGGCAAGAGCAAAAGGTGAGGTATGTTTTAAGAAGGAAGCAGACTGCAAGGAACGGGCGACTCAGATAAGCCTGGACTTTATGAAGCATATGCCGCAGATTCAAAAACTGTTGGTTATGGATGTGCAGGCAGCTTATGATGGAGACCCGGCTGCCCAGAGTAAGGAA
This sequence comes from Clostridiales bacterium, assembly GCA_029007845.1. GTDB lineage: Bacteria > Bacillota > Clostridia > Lachnospirales > Lachnospiraceae > SUG1228. Next base: position 6,563 of record JAQXIP010000107.1, on the reverse strand, counting down.
CAGATTATTTTTTCCTATCCGGGGCTGTATGCCATATTTGTATACCGCTTTGCCCATATTTTATATCAGGCAAAGGTTCCGTATATACCAAGAATTATGACAGAATATGCACATAGCCGGACGGGAATTGATATTAATGCCGGAGCCGTGATTGGAAAGTATTTTTTTATCGATCATGGTACGGGTGTGGTAATCGGGGAGACTGCGATTATCGGGGATAATGTAAAAATATATCAGGGTGTTACGATTGGGGCGTTATCCACAAGAGGCGGTCAGGCATTGGCAAATGTAAAACGTCATCCGACCATTGAAGATAATGTTACCATATATTCCGGAGCTTCTATATTAGGTGGGGAGACCGTAATTGGTGAGGGAAGTGTGATAGGAGGTAATGCCTTTATTACAAAATCCGTTCCAAAACGGTCACGTGTCAGCATTAAGAACCCGGAACTCAATATCAGGGAAGACCTTCGTAATGAATAAAAAAGAAGGAGCTGGTTTTTATACCGGCTCCTTTTTAATAGGCGACAATCATCTTTCTGTCTAATAGGCTACAATAATTCCCCCGTCACAGGCATAGAAAGAACTGACTCCAGCAGTATCTACAATCATGACATCTGCAAATTTCTGTCTGGCAAGTACCAGATCTCGGAAAAACAAAGCACGTTTATAATTGTTGCAGTGTGAGATGGCCAGTGTTTTGCTGGCTGGATTCACAGCATGGGAGGCAACATAGTCTGCCATTTTCTCCAATGCTTTTTTCATTCCTCTTGCCTGATCAAGCTTTTCGATCTCGCCAATGGAATTTCCTACCATGACCGGTTTGATATTTAATACATTGCAGATCGTAGCAGTCAGATTGGAAAGACGACCATTTTTCCGAAGCATCTCTAACGATTCCAGAACGAAATTTGTTCCCATGGCTGCCCGGAAAGAACGGGCACATGTAACGACTTCCGAAAAAGATTTTCCCTCTTCAGCCTGTTTCTGGATCTCTTTTGCAATCAGCGTCTGTCCCACGGAAGCAGAACAGGAATCAATAATTTCAATGTGTTTACCCGGATGTTCTTCCAGATAAAGATTTTTTGCCAAAACGGCACTATTATAGGAGCCGCTCAGCTTTGAAGATAAGGTGACTACATAGATATCATCTGCTTCATCAAAATGCTGCATGAATTGTTCCGGGGACGGACATGCAGTATGAGGACATTCCTTACATTCTGCAATTTTTTTTAAAAAAGATGACTGGTCGAATGTGTCATCATCAATAATTGTCTCATCTTCCACTAAAAGAGTGAGTGGAACCAGACGAAAATGTGGATCTTTTTTCATGGATTCCGGTAAATCAGTACAGCTATCTCCAATAATACAATACGACATAAGAAAATCCTCCGTAGTTTATGAAAATATATTTAATCAAATGAGAAAACTGTTGACATAGTTTTCAATACTACATTCAATGTATCATAAGGATGGTGGTCTGTCAATCTTATTCCATGTGTTTTTCGATTTTACTCAGAAGCAGAAAGAGTCCGGTTGCTACAATACAGAGTATGACAATGGATAAAATGACACAGTCCAGGCGGAAAACCTGGCTGCTGTATATGATGAGATAGCCAAGCCCGGATTTTGCAGCAAGAAATTCGCCAATAATGACACCTACCAGGGAAAGACCAATGTTTACTTTCATCTGGCTTAAAATGGCTGGAATATTTCCCGGCAGGATCACTTTAAACAGAACGTCTTTTTTGCTGCCGCCTAATGTCTGGATCAGCCTGATTTTATCCTGTTCCACTGTCTGAAAACTGGTAAACAGATTGAGAATCGTGCCAAATACGGCTACCGATACGGCTGCTACTATAATTGTTTTCATATTTGCCCCGAGCCATACAATAAAAACAGGTGCCAAAGCGGATTTTGGCAGGCTGTTTAGCACTACAAGATACGGCTCAAAGATTTTGGCAATGGTGTTATTCCACCACAGGATTACGGCTGCCAGAATTCCAATTAGATTCACAAGAAAGAAACTGACAAAGGTTTCTAAAAGTGTGATGCCGGTATGATACATCAAAGAACCATCTTTTATCATGGATAAGCCACATTTTAACAGACGGCCTGGAGAACTGAATATAAATGGATCAATCCATCCAAAAGAGGCTGCGGTCTGCCATAATAGCAGGAAAAGAATCAAAATCATATACTGCCAGCGCTTTATTCTTTTGTTTGTTTTTAAGTAATTGCTAAGATATTGTTTCTGCTGCGGGGAGACTTCATTCGAGTATAATTGTTTTCGGATGTCAGAGTCCTTCATGGCGGTTAAGCTCCTTCCAGATTTTGTTAAAATATCCGGTATATTCCGGAGCTTCTCTTGCGGTGAGAGGGGTTTTCTCACTGTCTAGTGTCAGACAGATTGGGATGTTATCGATTACCGTGCCGGGACGGGAGGAAAGTACCAGAATCCGGTCTGCCATGTTGATTGCTTCGGAGATATCATGGGTAATTAAAAGAGCCGTCTTTTTTTCTTTTCGGATAATGCGAAAGATATCCTGGGATACGGTAAGCCTTGTCTGGTAATCAAGTGCACTGAATGGTTCATCCAAAAGAAGAAGATCTGGTTTTAGGATCAGTGTCCGTATTAAGGCTGCCCGTTGTTTCATGCCGCCTGACAGATGATCCGGATGGGTGTCACGAAAGGAAATTAAACCATATGTTTCCAGCATATAGTCAATCAGACATAGATTTTCATCTGTAATCTTATTCTGGATCTCAAGACCAAGAGTAAGATTTTTCCGTAAAGTACGCCAGTTTAGAAGGTGGTCTTTTTGCAGCATATACCCGATATGTTTATCTGATTTGGAGAGTGGCTTTCCGTCAAGGAGAATGGAACCAGTATCAGGAACGATAAGACCGGAAATCAACGAGAGAAGCGTTGATTTCCCACATCCGCTAGGGCCTACGATTGCGATGAACTCTCCTTCGTGAATCTCAAAAGACAGGTCTTTTAAGGCCGTTGTTTCGTCGGTAATGGTGTGGTAGACATAAGAAACATTCTGAACGGATAAAAAGGAATTCATATGGCGCTTCCCTGGTTTGTTTAATGATATTATATGAATGGTATGTTTTTCCCGTGACAGATGTCCGAATATGTTGTAAAATGAGGAAAGTATATGAATTGGAGGGGTCATGGTGAAAAAGTTCTGTTCCTTGGTTTTATTTTTTCTGACAATGTTTGTGCTGTCCGGATGTGGCGCAGATGTGCATACCAATACGGTTTTTCATGAAGACGGGTCTGGTGAACGGGTGATTGCGGCAAAGATTTATTATGAAGATGAGGCTTATATTGATGGAGGCTTTGACAACCTGGATGTGCTGATCCGGCAGAATGCCCCTCTTTGTCTGGATGTTAACAAGATCGAGGGGGAGTCGGAAGAATATTTTACTTATGAGTTTGCTTACGAATTTTCTAATATTGATGACTATATGGATAAAACGGAAGAGATTACAGGGGAAAAACCGGATATTGTATGGAAGGAAAAAACAGGCGCATTTCAGAAGAAGATTACTTATAAAGAAACAATAACCACCCAGCAGTTGATTTCCTGGGTGACTAAGGCTATGAAGGATACAAATCTGGCCATGGGACTGGAAAAACAGTGGTATCATTTAGAAACCAACACGGTGTATTATGAAGATGAATGTGTGTGGTCGGGAACAAGCAATCCGGAATTTCAGATTGATGCGACTCCTAAGGTAGAAAATGTATCCGTTTATACAAAATATCTGGCGGATGGAGGGATGTTTAAAAAGCTGTATCTCTCTTTTCGCTATGAAGATTATATGAATATGGATGTGGATCAGGCACTTAGTTACCTGCAAAAGAATTATTCCGAGAAGTTTGAGATTGATACTTCCTGTAATGGGTTTGTACTTGAGATGAGAAACGAGGAAGAGATGAATGCATTTTTTCAGAATGCTTCCGAACCGTTGACGAAGGAAGAGTGTCAGAAAGCGGGGAAGGAATGGAATGGAGTGGCAGGCAAAAACTGTATGTTTGAAGATAACCGCAGTTCTTCGGTGATTAGTGATGTATTTGAAGTAAAGGAAGCATTTAATATGCGCACCTTTTTAGATGAGTTTAAATTATCCAAAAACAGGATATACTATTACATCAAAGTTCCTTCTTCTTACCAATATGAAACCAGTGACTTAACAAAGAAATATGAACTGAAAGATCGGAAAAAATACTCCTATGCAACGGCGTTGACAAAAGATCAGATGTTTTGTATGAATTTTCAGTTTCATAACACGGTAAAGGTATTAAAACACCAGGTTTCCTATGAACTTACTGCCCAGAATACGGCTATCCAGACTGTGTCGATTACAGTGGAGCCAAAAGGGAAAAAGATTACCCGGGAAGATCTCATAGATTATTTCTCGGCATTTGATACAGAGTGTTTTGTAAAGGAAAAGGAGGAGGAATATCAGATCACACTCGTAAAAGAAATTCCGCTAAATACAGAATGTATGGATGCAAACTGGGTGTTTTCCTGGAAACAGGATAACGATAGGCGGAATGGAATGAAAACATATTTCCTGTTTCTTCAGTATGATCCGGATTATTATTTGCCTATTGATGGGGAAAAAGTCCGTTATGAAGTCCGGATCCCGGACAGCCTGAATATGAGAAGCATGTCCTGGAATGGGAAAAACTATGAAAAAACAGAGATTCGCTCGTTAAAACAAGTCGGGTATTACCGGATAAGCGGTACATTAGAAAAAGAAGAGAAACTTCAGATAAACATGATGCTTGTAAAACTCAATAGTGCTTTTCTTCTGATTCTCGTTCTTTTGCTGGCTTTGATTGTTCTGATGACTGCTGCAGTGCTGATCTATATTTATATGATTAAACATGGCATAATTAAGGTGAACGATGGGAGAGAATAAAATGCTAAAAGCAGTGGCAATTGATCCTGCAATGCCGGGCGCACAAATGTTGATAAAGGATCTAAAAAAGAATGGAATCTGTCTTTTTCATAATCCTCTGATACAGATGGAACCGTTTTTTTCTATGCTCAAAGAATTGGGCATTACAAAACGGGAGGCAGTTGTGATTTCGGATTCCGGAAATGTGGTTTGTGCTGCAAAAGCTTCCGGGATTGCCTGCATTGGTTTTATAAATCACGGCTTTGGCGGACAGGATCTGTCAAAGGCAGATGTATTAATGGAGTCGTTTCTGGATGTAGACACCGGTTATGTAGAAAATGTTTTAAAGCGGGCAAATGGAGAACCGATTACGATTGCAAAAACAAAACGAATCACTATAAGAGAAATGACGGTGGAAGATGTGAAGGCATTATATTCCATCTATCAGGATGAAAAGGTGCGTCAGTATGTGGATGATCTGGAGGAAAGTCTTGAAGAAGAGGAAGAGAAGATGCGGGCATATATTCAATATGCTTATGGCTTCTTTGGATATGGAATCTGGGGGGTATTTGATGAATCCGGTACCCGTCTGATTGGGCGCTGCGGAATTGGGAATACAACGATTGAAGGGGAAGATGAGATTGAGCTTTCTTATCTTCTGGACCGGCAGTACTGGGGATGTGGCTATGGATTGGAGTGTACAAGAACGGTTCTTCGGTATGCATCGGAATACCTCGGAATCAAACGGGTGGTTGCAGTGATATCAACTGGAAATGAACGTTCTGTCCGTCTGGCAAAACGGCTTGGTATGCACTATGAAAAAGAAGTAGAACGGGGACAAAAACGATGTTTTGTATACGCCATAGAATCCATTCCGGATACATTAAAAACTGCAGCGGCCACTTATCAGACGTTCCGTGAGAATCGAAAACATCCCGATACTTCGGTATACGGCAGACGTTATGAAAAATGAACAGTAAATGGGGCGGATTTCTTCAGGAATGTTTATCCGAAAAAGGAATCCGCCCGTTTTTTAGCATTTATCGGGGTGTGGTTTTCGAAGATGTGCCATTATTTGGTGTAGTGTTCGTTGTATTGTTGTTTGTGCCGTTCGTTGTGTTATTGTTATTGTTATTGGTAGAATTGTTATCCGGTGTTGTGGTGTCTGTTGTTGCGTTATTCAGTGCATCATTTACATCATTCACAGTGTCATTAACGGCATTATTTACATCGTTTGTTGTGTTGTTATCCTGTGTGCCATTCCCGTTATTGCCGGTGTTGTTTTCCAGACTGTCATCAACACCGTTGTTATTGTTATCATATGCATTGTCCGTAGATAATCCTGCGTTATTGTCTGTGGCGGAGTTGTTCATGTTTCCACAGCCCCATGCCATACATGCGCTAAATGCACAAAGCAGGAAAAATAAACCTGTTTTTTTTGTTTGAGCTTTCATATCTGCCTCCTGTATATTTCACTGAATTTTGTTACAGACATAGTATTTGCGCTATTATTATTTTTATACATAAGCGTAACAGTTCAGCCGTGGCGAAAGCAAACCCGCCCCCAACAACCAAAAAAAAAGGTAACAATAAAAAACACAATGAAAAAGAAGGCACATGGTTTTTAGTTTTTTTAAAAA
>JAQXIP010000106.1 GCA_029007845.1 Clostridiales bacterium | reverse complement strand
AAGCACGCAGAATATCAGGTGCCATGAAATATCCCTTTGAACACGTCGGCACTTGGTTTTGCGTTTTTTGCAAAACCTTAGTACCGCTACGTGTTCAATGGAGCGAAAGCGGGTATTTCATGGCACCTGATATTCTGTGTGCTTCCGGCGGCTGTGCGCTCGTCACGGCTGAACTGTTACCGTTTTATAATCAGGCTGGAAGTGATTCATTGACGGCAAAGGAGAAGAAATGGTATACTATGCAGGTTAAATGGTAAAAGGACTCTCAATTAAAAAGAGGAGACAGCAAATGGCTAATTTCAGAGTAGCGTTAAAAAAAGTAGTGGATGATTCTTATGATATCCAGATTGGATACCAGCTTATGGATCAGCTTGTGGAAGATATCAAGAATGGTCTGGTGCCGGGAATCCGGAAGTTCGCTGTGATTTCTGATTCGATTGTGGCACCGTTATACGCAGAGCCTGTCTGCGGGAAATTAAAACAGGCAGGATATCATGCCGATTTATTTGTGTTTGAAGAAGGAGAGAAAAGCAAGGTACGCAAGACCAAGGAAGTTCTGGAGGACGCTATGCTTGCAAAAGAATACCGCAGGGACTGCTGCGTGATTGCAGTGGGAGGCGGTGTAGTTACGGACTTGTCCGGTTTTCTGGCAGGGACCTATGGACGGGGAGTTCCGTTTATTAATTATGCCACGACCCTGCTGGCAGCAGCAGATGCGTCCGTGGGAGGAAAAACTGCTGTGGACACGCCCCTTGCCACGAACCTGATCGGTTTGTTCAACCAGCCACAGAAGGTCTACATTGATATTGATACATGGAAGACCCTGCCAAGACGGCAGATCGCCAGCGGACTTGCGGAGACAATTAAGCATGCATGTCTTGCGGATCGTGAGTTCTTTTCTTACCTGGAAGAACATCTGGAGGAGGTATTTGAAGGGAATCGTTCGGTATGTGAGCACATTGCAGAGGCTAACTGCCGGATCAAATATGAAGTAGTCATGAAGGACGAAAGGGAAAAAAGTCTTCGGGAAGTACTGAATCTGGGACATACCGTTGGACGGGCCATTGAGACAGTAAGTGATTACCGCCTGCTTCACGGGGAAGCATTATCTATCGGAATGGCAGCACAGGTGACGATGGGAGCTTCTTTTGGATATATTAGTGAAGAGGATAAGAACCGGGTTATCGCTTTATATAAGAAGGCAGGACTGCCGGTTACCATTCCGGATTATATTGACCGGGAAGAACTGGTGAAAAAGTTGTACACCGATAAAAAGGTAAAAAATGGAACGCTGCGTTTTGTATTCCAGAAGGGAATTGGACAGGTGATGGAATTTGAAGGGGAAACTTATGCCACACCGGTGACGGAAGAAAAGGCCAGGGAAATTCTATTTGCCATGCCTTAGAAGATTTTGTCGGAAAAATAAGAAGAGAGAAAGGAATTATTTACATGCAGACATCATACATAATTATATTGATCACCATCGTAGCATATCTATTGCTGATGCTTGGAGTCGGACTCCGGTTTTCCAAGAAAAATAACACGACAGATGATTTTTATCTTGGGGGAAGAAAGCTGGGACCACTTGTGACAGCCATGAGTGCTGAGGCATCTGATATGAGCAGCTGGCTGTTGATGGGACTCCCGGGTGTGGCTTATCTGTCCGGTGTTGCGGATGCAGGATGGACTGCATTAGGACTGGCCATTGGAACCTATGTGAACTGGCTGATTGTTGCAAAACGGATCCGCCGTTATTCCCATAAGGCAGGAAATGCCATTACCATTCCGGACTTTTTCTCAAACCGGTTCCGGGATGACAGTCATATGCTGATGTGTATTTCTGCATTATTTATTGTCATTTTCTTTGTTCCATATACGGCTTCCGGTTTCGCGGCCTGTGGAAAATTATTTAACAGTTTGTTTGGCATTGATTACATGACAGCAATGATTATCAGTGCGGTTATTATTGTAGGATATACAGCAATGGGAGGATTTCTTGCGGCGAGTACGACGGACTTTATCCAGAGTATGGTCATGACGCTGGCGATTTTTGTAGTTCTTGGATTTGGCATATATTCCTGCGGCGGGGTAGATGTGGTGCTTGCCAATGCCCAGGAGCTTCCAGGGTATCTGAGCATGGTAAAAACCCACCAGGCAGCAACGAATACGGCAGGAAATTACGGACTGCTTACCATTGTGTCCACCATGGCATGGGGACTGGGATATTTTGGAATGCCGCATATTCTTCTCCGGTTTATGGCAATTGAAGAAGAGAAGAAACTGACACTTTCCAGACGGATTGCCACCGTGTGGGTTGTAATCTCACTTTTCGTGGCAATTGTAATCGGAGTGGTAGGCTTTAGTTTGTCAAAGGTGGGGGTTGTTCCAGTGCTGGAAGGTTCCCAGTCTGAGACATTAATTGTAAAAATTGCAGATGCGATTAGTAAAAACGGAGTTCTTGCAGCTCTGGTTGCAGGTGTCATTCTTGCCGGTATTCTGGCAGCTACTATGTCAACTGCGGATTCCCAGCTTCTGGCGGCGTCTTCGAGTGTATCGGAGAATCTGATTCATAAGGTGCTGCACCTTAATATATCGGAGAAGGCAGGGATGCTGACTGCCCGGGTCACAGTTGTGGTAATTGCAGTGATTGCAGTATTCATAGCAAGAAATCCGGACAGCTCGGTATTTAAAATTGTATCGTTTGCATGGGCAGGCTTCGGTGCGGCATTTGGACCGGTTGTATTATTTTCTTTGTTCTGGAGAAGAACGAATAAAGCCGGGGCACTGGCCGGAATGGTTACCGGAGGTGTCATGGTGTTTATCTGGAAATTCCTTGTACGCCCTCTTGGGGGAGTGTGGGATATCTACGAACTGCTTCCTGCGTTTGTGCTTGCCTGCGTTGCGATTGTAGTGGTAAGTCTTTTAACGCCACCTCCATCTGAGGAGATTACAAAGGAATTTGACGAGGTTGTGAATGCAAAATAACGGTTACAACAGGAGGAGAGAGTCTTGAATAAAGAAGTGGAAGCATTAGCAGAGATTCTAAAAGAGAGCAGCCGCATTGTATTTTTCGGCGGGGCAGGAGTATCCACTGCCTCAGGCATTCCGGATTTCCGCAGCTCAAATGGAATCTTCAGCCAGAAATTAAAACGGAATTTAAGCCCGGAGCAGCTGGTGTCCCATACTTTTTTTGTACGTTATCCGGAAGAGTTTTTTGATTTTTATAAAAAGAATCTGATCTATCCGGATGCCAGGCCGAATGAGTGTCATCTGGCACTGGCAAAGCTTGAAAGGATGGGAAAACTATCTGCCGTAGTGACCCAGAATATTGACGGGCTTCATCAGGCGGCCGGAAGTAAGACGGTATATGAACTTCACGGTTCAGTGCTCCGCAATTATTGTCTGGACTGCCACACGTTTTATGATGATGCCTATATCATCCGTGCAGAAGGGGTTCCACGATGTGAAAAATGTGGTGGTGTGGTAAAACCGGATGTGGTACTATATGAAGAGGGGCTTGACCAGGAGGTAATCGAGGGAGCGGTGAATGCCATTGAGGCGGCAGATACCCTTATTATCGGGGGAACTTCTCTTGTGGTATACCCGGCAGCCGGACTCATCCGCTACTTCAAGGGAAAGAATCTTGTTTTAATTAATAAAAGTGAGACTTCAGCCGATCACAATGCCGATCTGGTGATCCATGAAGATATCGCAGAAGTAATGAGACAAGCAGTTGCAGAATTAACTTGACAAACAGAATGGAGTGGCATATACTTTGATTATCAAATTATTTTGATAGTCAAAGTATTTATGATTCACATTTTGCCTGATTGGAGAAAACTATGGCGATGACAATATTAGGTACGGGGAGCAGTTTCCCGGAGAATACCGTTACAAATGATGATTTATCCAAGATTATGGACACATCCGATGAATGGATCCGTGAGCGGACTGGAATTGAAAGACGGCATATTACCAGTGGGGAAGATCATTCAGATCTGGTATGCAAAGCGGCAGAACATGCTGTAAAGCAGGCTGGAATCCAGCCGGAAGAATTAGACTTGATTATTGTGGCAACTCTTTCAGGGGATTATAGTGTTCCAAGTGCGGCATGTATCGTTCAGGACAGAATTGGCGCAGCCAATGCCGTATGTTTTGATGTGAATGCAGCATGTTCCGGTTTTATCTATGCATTAAATATTGCAAACGGATACTTTAGCGCAGGCATGGCAGAGACTGCTTTAATTATCGGCGGTGAGGTTCTGTCCCGTATCATGGACTGGACCGATCGTTCTACCAGCGTATTGTTTGGGGATGGTGCAGGCGCTGCAGTTATCAGAAAAGCGGAAAATAAGCTGTATGAAACCAGCCAGGGCTCCGACGGCAACCGTGGGAATGCTCTGATCTATAAGCGAGAGCAGATTCGAAACCCTTATATCCAGGTGAAAGAGGATGAAGAAGAGAATCATCTTTCCATGGATGGGCAGATGGTATACCGGTTTGCGGTTAAGGTAATTCCAAAATGCATCGAAGAGGTTCTGGAAAAAGCAGGACTTACGGTGGATGATGTGGATTGTTTTCTGCTTCATCAGGCGAACCGGCGTATTGTTGAGTCTGCTGCAAAGCGGCTGCATATTCCGCTGGATAAGATTCCAATGAATCTGCAGGAATTTGGCAATACTTCCGCAGCTTCGATTCCGATCCTGCTCGATGAAGTATACCAGAGCAAACGCTTGAAAAAAGGCGATAAAATCGTGCTTTGCGGATTTGGTGGAGGCTTGACCTGGGGAGCAATTTTAATGGAATTGTAGTTCACGGTTGACGAATGCGTCAAAATGTTGAATAATATGCTTGTAGGTGGGGAAACCACATAAAAAAAGAAAACCAATCAGGAGGAAACAAGAATATGAATTTTGATGAATTAAAAGAATTAGTAGCAGAACAGTTAAGTGTGTCCGTGGACGATTTATCAGAGGATACGAACTTCATGGATGATCTTGGAGCAGACTCTCTGGATTTATTCGAATTAGCAATGGCTATGGAAGAAAAATTCGATATTGAGATTCCAAGTGAAGACCTCAACAACATTAAAACGGTTGGCGAAGCTGCAAAATATATTGAAGGAAAACTTTCCTAAAGCAAAAGCCAATAGCAGAAGAAAGGAACTTTTATGTCAGACTTATGTGGAAAAGTTGCTTTGGTTACCGGCGCCAGCAGGGGAATAGGGCGTGAGATCGCCCTTACCCTGTCTTCTTTGGGGGCAACCGTTGTAATTAACTACAGTGGAAGCAAAGAGAGAGCACAGGAAGTGCTGGATACGATCAAAGCAAATGAAAAAGAAGCAGCCATCTATCAATGTAATGTATCTGATCCGGATGCAGTGCAGGCAATGATGCAGTATGTAGTTGATACTTATGGAAAGATTGATATCCTGGTGAATAATGCAGGAATCACGAAAGATAATCTTCTTATGAAGATGTCAGAAGACGAGTTTAACCAGGTTATGGATGTGAATCTGAAGGGAACGTTTCACACCTGTAAAAGTGTAATTCGCCAGATGATCCGCCAGCGTTCCGGCAGAATTGTAAATATGGCTTCTGTTGTAGGAATTATCGGAAATGCGGGGCAGGTTAATTACAGTGCATCAAAAGCGGGAATCATTGGGCTGACGAAGAGTCTGGCAAGAGAAGTTGCATCCCGGAATATCACGGTAAATGCCGTAGCACCGGGATTTATTAAAACGGATATGACCTCCGAACTGCCGACAAAAGTAGTGGACGAGATGCTCAATGCCATTCCGATGAAGCGTCAGGGAATGCCGCAGGATATCGCCAATGCAGTTTCATTTCTGGTATCGGAAGAAGCCGGATATATTACCGGGCAGGTTCTGGAAGTGAACGGTGGGATGAATATGTAAGGGACGGTTTCGTTCATCAGAAGGAGGAGCAGAGTAGTATGAAGAGACGAGTAGTGGTAACCGGAATGGGTGCAGTTACTCCCATTGGTAATACGGTAGAAGAGTTTTATAACGCAATGAAAGAAGGAGTCTGTGGAATTGCACCAATTACCCACTTTGACACTTCGGAATATAAAGTAAAGCTGGCAGCGGAAGTTAAGAATTTTGATCCGACAAAATATCTTTCTCCAAAAGAAGCAAAACGTCTGGATGCCTTCAGTCAGTTTGCCATTGCCGCATCCCGTGAGGCGTTTGCCCAGTCTGGTCTTTCTATGGAAGAGGAAGATCCATACCGGGTTGGGTGTCTTATTGGCTCCGGCGTAGGTGGATTGATGACCGTAGATAATGAAGAGAAGAAGATGCTGGAGAAAGGTGCAAGAAGAGTTGCTCCTCTGGCAGTTCCAATGCTGATTAGCAATATGGCAGCAGGAAATGTTGCGATGGATCTGAAATTAAAGGGAAAATGTTTCAGCATCACATCGGCTTGTGCAACGGCAACCCATTCGATCGGTGAAGCATTCCGGAGTATTCAGCATGGAGAACTGGATGCCTGTGTAACGGGTGGTGCAGAATCTTCTATCACACCATTTGGTATTGCCGGATTTACTTCTCTGCAGGCACTGAATGATACCGAAGACGTGTCGAGAGCATCGATTCCATTTGATCTGGAACGCCACGGTTTTGTCATGGGTGAAGGAGCCGGAATTCTTGTCTTAGAAGAACTGGAGCATGCAAAGAAAAGAGGAGCAAACATCCTCGCAGAAATCGTAGGTTATGGTGCGACCTGTGACGCATACCATATTACTTCTCCTGATCCGGAAGGGGAAGGTGCTGCTATGGCCATGAAACAGGCAATGCAGGAGGCAGGCATAAAACCGGAGCAGGTTGAATATGTGAATGCACATGCGACCAGCACAAAATTAAATGATGCATATGAGACAAAAGCAATTAAGGTTGCTTTTGGGGAGCATGCATATAAACTTGCAATTAATTCTACAAAATCCATGACAGGTCATCTGCTTGGAGCAGCAGGCGGAATTGAGATGATTGACTGTATTACTGCCATTCAGAATCAGTACGTTCATCAGACCGTAGGATTAACCGTAGATGATCCGGAATGTGATCTGGATTATGTAAAAGGTTGTGGAAGAGAGATGGAGTTTACTTATGCAATGTCGAACTCCCTTGGATTCGGAGGACACAACGGAAGTCTTCTTGTAAAGAAATTTGAAGATTAGATACCGTTCAAGGAATCAATGCAGTAGAGCCCAGGAACGGCTGTTGGATGAAATCAGCAGCGGTTCCTCTTTTTAGAGTAAGGAGAGACGGATAATGGATATTCAGGATATTGTAACTTTGATTCATGCAGTAGATGAAACCGATGTAACGAATTTTGAGCTGGAGGAAGAAGCATTCCGTTTAAAGATTGACAAACGGGACAGGAAAGGAAAGGCGGTTGCCATGGTTTCTCCGGTTGCTTCTATGCCGGTGATGGAACAGGGAGTTCCTGCAGCTGCAGACAGTGGTGCAGGAAAGAAAGAAGAAAAAGAGGAGCCGGGAGTGAAAGTCGTTACTTCACCGATGGTTGGAACCTTTTACCGTGCGCCTGGTCCGGATGCAGATGAATATGTGCGCAATGGGGAACATATCGAAGCAGGACAGACGCTTTGCATTATTGAGGCGATGAAGCTGATGAATGAGATCGAAAGTGATTATGCGGGAGAAGTTGTGGGTATTCTTGTAGAAGACGGAGAGATGGTAGAATACGGACAGCCATTATTTAAAATTAAAGTGAATTAAAGTAAGGGAGGACAAGCATATGATGGGAATTGAGGAAATCAAAAAGATACTGCCACACCGCTATCCGATGCTTCTGATTGACCGGGTGGAGGAATTAGTGCCAGGGGAGTCTGCTGTCGCATATAAAGCGGTTACTTATCATGAATCCTTTTTTGCAGGGCATTATCCGGATCATCCGGTTATGCCGGGGGTTCTGATCATTGAGGCACTTGCCCAGACAGGTGCAGTGGCAGCATTAAGCAGTGACCAGTTCAAAGATAAACTGATTTTTCTGGCGGGAGTCAATAAAGCAAAGTTTCGTAAGCCGGTAGAACCAGGGTGCCTTTTACGTCTGGAAACGAAGCTGATTAAAGTAAAAGGTCCGATCGGAATCGGAGAGGCGAAGGCTTATGTAGACGATAAACTGGCAGTGGAGGCAGAGATTACTTTCTGCATCCAGTAAAAAGCAGCATGGAGGGACAGGTATGTTTCGTAAGATTTTAATTGCCAACCGGGGTGAGATTGCAGTCCGCATTATTAGAGCGTGTCGTGAGATGGAGATCATGACTGTTGCGGTTTATTCGGAAGCGGATAAAGAAGCATTGCATACACAATTGGCAGATGAGGCGGTTTGTATTGGCCCAGCCGCAGTAAAGGATAGTTATCTGAATATGGAGGCGATCATCAGTGCGGCCATCGTAACGGGTGCAGAGGCAATTCACCCGGGGTTTGGCTTTTTATCTGAGAACAGCCGGTTTGCCAATATGTGTGCCACATGTGGGATTACCTTTATTGGACCGAGCGGAGATATCATCGACCGTATGGGTAATAAATCGGAAGCAAGAAAAAGTATGATGGAAGCCGGTGTACCGGTTATCCGTGGTTCGAAGCAGGCATTGAAAGATGTGGAAGAAGGAATGCAGCTTGCCGAGGAAATCGGTTATCCGGTTATCGTAAAAGCCAGTGCCGGAGGCGGTGGCAAAGGAATGCGTGTGATCAGAAATCCGGAAACGTTCCGGGAACAGTTTTTAAATGCCCAGTTAGAAGCAAGAAATGGTTTTGGGGATGACACGATGTATCTGGAGCAGTATATCGAGCGTCCAAAGCATATTGAATTCCAGATTGCAGCAGACCAGCAAGGGAACGTCGTACATTTATATGAACGGGATTGTTCGATCCAGAGAAAGCATCAGAAGGTTCTGGAGGAATCTCCGGCTCAGGTACTCTCAGAAGAGCTTCGCAAAAAAATGGGAGAGACAGCGGTAAAAGCAGCCAAAGCGATTGGATATTACAGCATGGGCACGGTTGAGTTTCTTCTGGATGCGAATCAGAATTTCTATTTTATGGAGATGAATACCCGGATTCAGGTGGAGCATCCGGTTACCGAGATGGTAACAGATACGGATCTCATACAGGAAATGATACGGATCGCAGCAGGTGAGCCGCTAAGCTTTACCCAGGATGATATCCATTTAAGCGGTCATGCTCTGGAGTGCCGTGTGAATGCCGAAGATCCAAGTCATGGATTCCGTCCGTCACCGGGACTGATTGAATATATCCATACTCCAGGTGGAAATGGTGTCCGGGTGGATACCGCGATGTTTCAGGGATATGAGATTCCGCCGTACTATGATTCTATGATTGCGAAGCTGATTGTAAAAGGGAAAGACCGGCAGGATGCGATTGCCAAAATGCGTAGTGCGCTAGGAGAATTTGTGGTAGAAGGTGTTATGACAAATCTGGATTTCCAATATGAGATTCTGAATCATCCAAAATTCCAAAAAGGAGATTTCAGTACAGCATTTATTGAAGAGGAATATCCGGAACTGTTGTGATCGTTTTGATGGTTCAGAGATCAGGAAATGGAGGCAGGAATGTTAAAGTTTAAGAAGACAAAATACATTTCATTAGATCATACAGAAAACAAACCGAGAATTGCAAAAAGCCAGGATGTGATTCCAAGTGGAGCCTGGGTAAAGTGTCAGAGCTGTGGGGAAGCGGTCTTTCATGAAGCAGTGGAAGAGAACCTGCAGTGCTGTCCAAAATGCGGTGCTCCATTCCGTTTGACCGTAGAACAGAGAATTGAGATGACACTGGATGAAGGCAGCTTTGTGGAATGGGACGGTGAACTGGAGACACGTAATGTACTTTCTTTTCCGGATTATGAACAGAAAATTACTGCCATGAAGGAAAAAACCGGACTCAGGGAAGGAGTGGTTACCGGCGAAGGAACCATTCAGGGAATTAAGACTGCAATTGCTGTTATGGACTCTCATTTTATGATGGGAAGCATGGGACAGGTTGTAGGGGAAAAAATAACCCGTGCCCTGGAACGTGCTACGAAAGAGGAGCTTCCGATTGTGATATTTACTACATCCGGGGGAGCCAGAATGCAGGAAGGCATGGTCTCTTTAATGCAGATGGCAAAGACCAGTGCTGCGGTGGAGAAGCATTCCAAGGCGGGACTGTTGTATATTACCGTACTGACCGATCCTACGACAGGAGGAGTTACGGCAAGTTTTGCCATGCTGGGAGATATTATTCTGGCGGAACCGGGAGCACTGATTGGTTTTGCCGGACAGCGTGTTATTGAGCAGACGATCGGGCAGAAACTTCCGGAAGGATTCCAGCGTGCAGAATTTCTGCTGGAAAAAGGTTTCGTTGACCGGATCGTGAACCGGGAAGACTTAAAAGAAGAACTGGGAAAAATTCTTAGTTATCATCAGCGGTAAAAGCGGAAAGGAGCAGGAAGATGGGAGAAGTTGGTGTTAAGAACGGTCAGGAAAAGATGGAAGCATGGGACCGGGTGACATTATCCCGGAAAATGGAACGGCTTACCGCTTCGGAATATATTAAGCATCTCTTTGATGATTTTATCGAGCTGCATGGTGACCGCTGTTTTGGGGATGATCCTGCCATGATAGGCGGTATTGGATTATTTGAAGGACAGCCGGTTACGGTAATTGGAGAGCAGAAAGGAAATAATACAAAGGATAACATTTATCATAATTTTGGCATGCCAAATCCGGAAGGGTACCGGAAAGCACTCCGGCTGATGGATCAGGCTGACAAATTCAACCGTCCGATTATTTGTTTTGTGGATACTCCGGGTGCTTTTTGTGGAATCGGTGCAGAAGAACGGGGACAAGGAGAAGCCATTGCGCGTAACCTTGCAAAAATGTCCGGATATCGTGTCCCGATTCTGTCGATTGTGATTGGAGAAGGCGGAAGCGGCGGTGCGCTGGCACTGGCTGTTGGAAATGAAGTGTGGATGCTTGAGAATGCTACTTATTCCATTCTGTCGCCGGAAGGGTTTGCGTCGATTCTGTGGAAGGACAGTAACCGGGCGAAGGAAGCTGCAGAGGTTATGAAGATTACCGCTGCTGATTTAAAAGAGCTGGGTATTATTGAGAAAGTAATCACTGAGCCGGAAGGTGGTGTTACGGAGAATCCGGTCATGGTGATTCGTCAGATCCGCCGTGGAATCCGGGAGTTTCTAAAAGGAATGTCAGAGAAAACGCCGGATCAGATCCGGGAGGAACGATATGAGCGCTTCCGGAAATTCTAAACAGAAAAAATCCCCTTCCCTGATTGAATACTTTCCAGGAAAAACAGAGTACGAGCTTTACTGGATGGGATGGGGATTTATTCTGTTATTTTTTGTGGCAGTGTGGATCGTGAAGGGAATTAATCTTCTGATGCGTAAGAACTTAGGCTGGGGGATTACGGATATCCCGGTTGAATGTGTGTGGTGGTCCCACTTTGGAATCTACTGTCCTGGATGTGGCGGGACAAGATCGGTATACGCCCTGTTCCATCTGGATCTTCTGCGAAGTGCGTACTATCATCCGCTGGTACCTTATCTGGCGCTGGGAGGTGGATGGTTTCTTTTGTCTCATACGGTTGGAATTCTCACTAAGGGTAAATGGAAAGGAATCCGGTTTCATGACTGGTATGCCATTCTTGCATTGGTGATTGT
>JAQXIP010000105.1 GCA_029007845.1 Clostridiales bacterium | reverse complement strand
GATCAGCACCCCTTTTGACCGGACAATGATCATCCGCGTCTCTTCTGTAACTGCAATCTCCGGCAGTTTGAATTTATTCCGGATACTAAAGACCGGAATAACCACTCCACGAAGATTAATAAGCCCCTCAATATAAGATGGAGCATTTGGCACCGGAATAATATTGACATATTTTTCAATTCCCTGTACCGAAGCAACATCAATTCCATATACTTCATTTGCTACATAGAACAAAACGTCCCTTTCTTCTCCCATATTAGTTCCCTCCTCTTAGATATGCATTGATAAATGGGTCTAAATTTCCATCTAATACACTCTGTACGTTACCAATCTCCAGGTTTGTCCGGTGATCTTTCACCATCGTATACGGCTGCATGACATAGGAACGGATCTGGCTTCCCCAGCCAATCTCCTTCATTTCTCCACGAATCTTGGATTCTTTATCTGCATTTTCCTGCTGTTTTAACAAATACAGCTTTGCTTTTAACATCTGCATCGCTTTGTCTTTGTTCATGTGCTGTGAACGTTCATTCTGGCATTGTACCACAATACCGGTTGGAAAATGGGTAATCCGGATAGCAGATGACGTTTTATTAATATGCTGTCCACCAGCACCACTGGAACGGTATGTGTCAATACGGATATCATCATCTGCGATCTCAATGTCCAGATCCTCTTCAATATCCGGCATCACATCACAGGATACAAAAGATGTCTGTCTCTTTCCTGCCGCATTAAACGGTGAGATGCGTACCAGACGGTGTACTCCCCGTTCAGACTTCAGATAACCGTATGCATTTTCTCCACGGACTTCCAGTGTAACGGATTTGATTCCTGCCTCTTCTCCGTCCAGATAATCAATCACCTGGGTTGAAAAACCTTTCTTCTCTGCCCAGCGCTGATACATCCGAAACAGCATACTTGCCCAGTCGCAGCTTTCTGTGCCGCCGGCACCTGCGTGAAGGGTAAGGATTGCATCATTTTTATCATATTCCCCGGTTAGCATGGTAGAAAGCCGCAATGCGTCAAAATCCCCAATAAATGTGTCCAGTTCCTCCGAAATCTCTGACACAAGATCCGGATCATTTTCCTCATAACCCATCTCGATTAGTGTTTCGATATCTTCATACTGGCCTTTCAGCTTTTCGTAGCTGTCTCTTACATCTTTCAGGCTTTTTAGTTCCTTCATGATATTCTGGGACTCTTCCGGATTATCCCAAAAACCTGGTTCTTCCATCAGACGTTCCAGTTCTTCAATTCTTAAGGCTTTACCAGCCAGGTCAAAGTGAATCCCCCACTTCGATCAGCGGCTGCTGGTAAGTCCCTAATGTGGATTTAAACTGATCCAGTTCAACCACCTTAATCACCTCTTTCTGATTAATCTCTACTCAGTACTGCTTTATAAGCTACTTTCTCATGTTTTACGGGTCACAATGTCATACTTTTTCATGCAAGCATGAAACGTATGACATTATGACCCTGGCCTGGCATCATTTTAATAATTTCTGCCACAGCACGGTTTGTATTTTCTTCCGCTTCCGCATGGACACGGGTCATTTGGCTGTATTTTCTTCTCGGAGCGTTTCACCGTCTTAGATACCCCTGTATCGTCACGGTTTGTACCAGTTACTTTGGCAACTTCCTCACGCTCTACCTTCTGCTCGATCTGCACATGGAGCAGGGCACGGGCTGTATCTTCACTAATCGCATCTGTCATCTCGTCAAACATGTCATATGCCATAAATTTGTACTCTACAAGTGGATCTCTCTGGCCATATGCCTGCAGTCCGATTCCTTCCCGGAGCTGATCCATGTCATCAATGTGATCCATCCATTTATGGTCAATTACCTTTAACAGAATCACACGCTCAATCTCACGCAGCTGCTCTTCCTCTGGGAATTCAGCCTCTTTTTCTTCATATAATTTGGCTGCTTCTTCCTTCAGGCTCTCTAACAGGGAAGCCTTATTCGCATGCTTTAATTCTTCTTCGGTAAAACGGATTGGTTTTACCGGAATAACCGGTCGTAATTCCTGATTCAGCTCATCCAGATTCCATTCTTCCGGAAGCTGGTCTTCACCGATAATTCTGTCCACATAACGCTCCACCGTATCCGAAATCATACGGTAAACCGTATCGCGCATGCTGTCGCCCTCTAAAACCTTCCGCCGTTCTTCATAGATAATCTCACGCTGTTCGTTATTTACCTGATCGTACTCCAAAAGGTTTTTACGGATGCCGTAGTTGTTACTCTCAATCCGCATCTGGGCTTTTTCAATGGCCTTGGAAAGAGATTTGTGTGTTAACTCTTCTCCCTCCGGAAGTCCAAGAGAATTAAACATCGTCATCAGCCGTTCAGAACCAAACAGACGCATCAGATCGTCTTCCAGAGAGATATAGAATTTCGACTCACCCGGATCTCCCTGACGTCCGGCACGTCCACGCAGCTGATTGTCAATACGGCGTGCTTCATGACGCTCGGTACCAATAATCTTAAGACCGCCCAGTTCCTTTACCCCTTCACCAAGCTTAATATCGGTTCCTCGTCCTGCCATATTGGTAGCAATGGTAACCGCACCTTTCTGTCCGGCATCTGCCACGATCTCCGCCTCAAGTTCATGGAATTTCGCATTCAGCACTTTATGCTGGATGCCACGTCTCTTCAGCATCTCACTGATTTCCTCGGAAGCATCAATGGTAATCGTACCAACCAGAACCGGCTGTCCTGTGCTGTGTGCCTCTTCAATGGCATCCACAATTGCTTTCAGTTTTTCTTTCTTTGTTTTAAATACAGAATCTGGAAGATCCACTCTGGCTACCGGAAGATTGGTTGGAACTTCAATTACATCCATTCCATAGATATCACGGAACTCTTTTTCTTCGGTTAAAGCAGTACCGGTCATACCGCATTTCTTTTCATATTTATTAAAGAAGTTCTGGAATGTGATGGTCGCCAGAGTCTTACTTTCTCTTTTGACTTTCACATGCTCTTTTGCTTCAATTGCCTGATGAAGTCCATCCGAATAACGGCGTCCCGGCATGATACGTCCGGTAAACTCATCGACGATCAACACTTCATCATCTTTTACCACATAATCTTTGTCGCGGAACATCAGGTTGTTGGCACGAAGAGCCAGAATAATGTTATGCTGGATTTCTAAGTTCTCCGGATCTGCCAGGTTCTCGATGTGGAAGAATTTCTCTACTTTCTCCACACCCTGTTCCGTCAGGTTTACATTCTTATCTTTTTCATTTACAACAAAATCTCCGGTCTCTTCCAGATCTTCGTTCATAAGAATATCAATCTTGGACAATTCTTTTGCGGTACCTTTTTCCATCTGCTTTGCCAGAATATCGCAGGCTTCGTATAATTTTGTGGATTTTCCACTCTGACCCGATATAATAAGAGGGGTTCTTGCCTCATCAATTAATACAGAGTCCACCTCATCGATGATGGCGTAAGACAGACCGCGCATAACCCGCTGCTCTTTATAGATAACCATGTTATCACGCAGATAATCGAAACCAAGTTCATTGTTGGTTGCATATGTGATATCACAATTGTATGCAGCCTGACGCTCAGCTCCATCCATGGAATTCAACACCACGCCAACGGTAAGTCCTAAAAACTCATGTACCTTACCCATCCATTCTGCATCTCGTTTTGCAAGATAGTCATTGACGGTAACCACATGAACCCCTTTACCATCCAATGCATTCAGATAAGCCGGAAGAGTGGATACCAAAGTCTTACCTTCACCAGTACGCATCTCGGTAATACGACCCTGATGCAGGATTACACCACCCATTAACTGAACCCGGTAATGTCTCAGTCCAATTGTACGGGTAGCCGCTTCTCTTACCACGGCATATGCTTCCGGTAAAATGTCATCGAGTGTTTCCCCTGCCTTCAGCCGTTCTTTAAACTTCGCTGTCTGGCTCTTAAGTTCCTCATCACTCATGTTTTCATATTGATCTGCCAGTGATTCGATTTTATCCACGATTGGAATGATCCGTTTCAATTCCCTCTCACTATGTGTTCCAAATACTTTTTCTATCATATTCATATCTTTCTTCACTCCTGCTCTTTCCTATGAGAATGGTGTATTTTATAAAGAATCCGATTCTCATACATGTACCATTGTAACATTACTGCTTTGTTCTAGCAACTATTTTCTATTTTTTAAACTCGAATCCTGTAACAGTTCAGCCGTGACGAGCACACAGCCGCCGGAAGGACGCAGAATATCAGGTACCATGAAATATCCCTTTGAACACGTCGGCACTTGGTTTTGTGTTTTTTGCAAAACCTTAGTACCGCTACGTGTTCAATGGAGCGAAAGCGGGTATTTCATGGTACCTGATATTCTGCGTCCTTCCGGCGGCTGTGCGCTCGTCACGGCTGAACTGTTACCGAATCCCAATAAACTTTGCGTGACCGGACACACCACTCTTCGGATCATCTGACATAAAAAAATCTCTACCGGGCGTTACATGCCTCGGTAGAGATTTCCATTATTAATCATTATCAATCCGTGATTACCGCCTAGAATTCCGGCTCAATGAGTCCGTATGTATTCCCTTTGCGCTTATATACAACATTCACTTCGTCTGTCTCGGCATTACGGAATACGAAGAAATTATGTCCCAATAGTTCCATCTGCACACATGCTTCTTCTGCGTCCATTGGTTTCATGGCGAACTTTTTACACCGGATAATCTTAATCTCCTCATCTTCCGCCGTATCATCATCTACAAACTCCCTGTTAAAGTTGCTGGCAGCCTGTTTCTGATCGATCAGTTTCGTCTTATATCTGCGAAGCTGGCGCTCAATAATCTCTTCCACCAGGTCAATGGATACATACATATCGCTGCTTATCTGTTCTGCCCGGATAATATTACCCTTCATCGGAATCGTAATCTCGATCTTCTGCCTCTCCTTCTCAACGCTTAACGT